>CAVGKI010000065.1:0-10216 GCA_963629655.1 Butyricicoccaceae bacterium
ATACATTACATATTATATGACTACTCAATCAGGAGTGTATAATGCAAGCAATTACTCCACCGAAATACGTCCGAACAGTGCTTGTCACGCTGCAATCACGCGGGCATCTGGCATATCTCGTGGGCGGCTGCGTGAGGGACATGCTCCTCGGCGTCCACCCGCAGGACTGGGACGTATGCACCAGCGCCCTGCCGCAGCAGGTGACGGAGCTGTTCCCCAAGTGCATAACCACCGGCATCCGCCACGGCACAGTCACCGTGTGCATTAACTCCCGCCATGTAGAGGTGACGACGTTCCGCTCCGACGGGAGCTATCTTGACCACCGCCACCCGGACGCTGTCAGCTTTGTGGGCGACCTCAACGCAGACCTCAGCCGCCGCGACTTCACCATGAACGCCATCGCCCTCCCGCCGGACGGGCTGCTGGCAGATCCGTTCGGCGGTGCGGAGGACATATCCAACCGCATCATCCGCTGCGTCGGCGTGCCGGAGCAGCGCTTTGAGGAGGACGCGCTGCGTATGTTCCGGGCGCTGCGCTTCTCCGCGCGCCTCGGCTTTGACATCGAGGCGCAGACCATGTCCGCCATCGCGGCAAAAGCGCCGCTCGCCGCATCGCTCGCGGCGGAGCGCGTGCGCGACGAGGCGGAGAAGCTTCTTCTCACCCGCGCGCCGGAGGTCATCGGACAGGTCGTCGAGCTCGGGCTGCTGGACGCTTATCTCATCCGCCGTCCGGCGGAATACGCGCTGTTCTCACGGCTGGGCAGGCTGCCGAAGAAGGCGCTGGTGCGCTGGTGCGCGCTCGCCGCGATACTCACGCGCTATGACTGCATCTCATCAACGGCGGACTTTCTCACCGCGCTGCGGCTCGACAGCCGCACAATACGCTGCTGCACGGATGCCGCGCTCATGCTCCAGCGCGACAAGCCCGCCGCGCGCGCGGAGTGGAAGCGCTATCTCTGCCGCTACGGTGTGGACAGCGTGACATGCACGGCGCATTGCTATGACCTTCTGCGCGGCGGGCACAGCTATGACGAGCTGAAAGCCATCCTCAAAAGCGGAGAATGCTTTTCGATGAAGCACCTTGCCGTCACGGGGGACGATCTTCTCGCGCTCGGGCTGCGCGGACGGGAGCTGGGCGAAATGCTGCGATTCCTGCTCGACTATGTGATAGAATACCCATCGAATAACCGGCGGGAGCTGCTTTTGTCGCTCGCGCGGAGGACGGAGGATTGACACCATGACGATGACAACGGACAGCTGGGAGCAGCTGAAGGCGGACTGCGCCGACTGCGCGCTGTGCCCGCTGGGCGACACGCGGCACAATCTCGTGTTCGGCGTGGGCAATGAGCACGCCGAGGTGATGCTCATCGGCGAGGGTCCTGGTGAGCAGGAGGATTTGCAGGGCGTGCCGTTCGTCGGTCCTGCGGGGCAGCTACTGGATAAAATGCTGGCAATGATCAATCTTGACCGCTCACGCGTGTATATCGCCAACATGGTCAAGTGCCGCCCGCCGAAAAACCGCGACCCGCAGGAGGCGGAGCAGACCGCCTGCCGCGCGTGGCTCGACCGGCAGATAGCGCTCGCCGACCCGAAAATTGTGGTGTGTCTGGGGCGCATTTCGGCGCAGGCGCTCATAAAGCCCGACTTTCGCATCACGCGCGAGCACGGAACATGGTTCGACATCGACTCTCGCCGCTACATGGCGATGTACCACCCCTCCGCGCTGCTGCGCGACCCGTCAAGACGACCTGAGGCATTCATGGATCTGCGCGAGCTGCGGCGCGAGATACGCTCAGTATGCGAACGGACATACTGCTAAAAAAGCTGCTGAAAAGGAAAATTTTATGCTGCATTTTAAGACAATCACCCTCTGCGACAAGGAATGGGTGGACAAAATAGTTTTCAGTGAGGACAGTCCCAGCGCGGACTATAACTTCGGCAATATCTATATCTGGGACAAGGCGTTCAAACAGCTCGTGTGTCCGTTCGAGGGGCGCATGATGACAAAGCTGCGCTACGAGGGGCACCCCAGCTTCGCCTTCCCCATCGGCACAGGACCTCTGCGCCCCGCGATAGAAGCGCTGCGCGAATTTGCGGCGCTCCACGCCTATCCGTTTCGTCTGCACGGCGTGACGGAGAAGCACCGCACGCTTTTGGAGGCGGAATACCCCGGCGGCTTTGAATTCACCGAGGACACGGACTTTGCCGACTATATCTATTCGGCGGAAAAGCTCGCGACCTACGCGGGCAAGGCGCTGCACGGGAAGAAGAACCACTGCAACCGCTTCGAGGCGGAGCACGAGTGGCGCTTTGTGCCGCTCGACCGCACGCTCATCCCCGGCTGTCTTGACATGCTGGACGTATGGACGGAGGAGAACGCCGCACGGCTGGAGGCGAGCATCAGCGCCGAGCATGACGCGATAATCCGCGCGTTCGCCGCGTATGAGCGTCTGGGTCTCGAGGGCGGCGTGCTGCTGAGCGAGGGGAAAATACTCGGCTTCACCGTCGGGGAGATGATAAGCTCCGACACGTTCGACGTGCATTTTGAAAAGGCGGAGGGCAGTGTAAACGGCGCATATCCAATGGTCTGCCGTGAGCTTGCGCGCATGATGCTTGCAAAGCACCCGAACCTCCGCTATCTCAACCGCGAGGACGACATGGGGCTGGAGGCTCTGCGCTTTTCAAAGCAGTCGTACAAGCCGGAGTATCTGCTGAAAAAATACACGGCGCTGTGGACAGGCGGGGCGGACGCATGACGGAGAGGATAACATACCGCGAATGCCGCGCGGAGGACGTTCCCGCGCTCAGCGCGCTCTGGCGCGAGTGCTTCGGCGACAGCGACGGGTTCATTGAAAAATTTTTTGCCGCGCTGCCCTCCATCGGCGGGGGCATTGCGGCGGAGGTCGGCGGCGAGATTGCGGGCGCGGCATATGCCGTGACGGCGCTCTCGCTCGTCACGCCGGACGGCGGCGCGAGGCGCGTGGGGTACATCTACGGTGTGGGCGTGCATGAGCGCTTTCGCGGTCTTGGGCTGGGCATTGGCGTGACCGAGGCGGCGGCAAGCCTCGCGCGCGGCATGGGGGCGGAGCTTATCGCGACGCTCCCCGCAGACGAGGGGCTTTATAAGTTTTATGAACGGACGCTCGGCACGAGGCGGCGGCTCTGCCGCGAGAGGGTGCACATCGTGCCCTGTGCAGGTGCGGCGGTGTCACGGCTGGACGCGGCGGAATATCTCCGCCGCCGGGAGGCGCTGCTCGCGGCGCGGGTGCATCTGCGGCTCGACGCGGCAGCAATGGCGTTTGAGGCGGCAATGCTGGCGGAATACTCCGGCGGGCTGTTCGCCGTCGGCGGCGGCATCGCGGCGGCATCTCTCGACGGCGGGTGCGCCGTCATTGCGGAGCTGCTGCTCCCCGATGGGCAGAATAACGCACGCAAATGCGCCGCGGCGGTCTGCGCCGCGCTCGGCGCAGATGAGGGCGAGCTGCTGCTGCCGGCGCTTGAGGGTGAGAGCTATATCGCCGCAGACGGCGATATTCCCGCCGGCTGCGTGTGGGATCTGAGCTTTGACTGATTTGCCGTTATATGCCAAGCACTGCACACCTCTGCATATATTTATGTAAACTTTTTTGCATTTAACATTCTTGTAACAAAATTTATATTTGATTTGAAACATCTGTCGGGTATAGTAATACTCGCAAGTAACAGTTTTTCATCTTTTTCATTTTGTCCTCAACCATATAAAGCAAAAGGGAGCGGCTCACCGCTCTCTTTTGTTTTTTCCCCCTTTGCTTTTCATATTTTTATGATATAATAATACCCTCGGTTGACAAGAGCATACACGCCTGACAGCGTGCCTTTCCGGCGCTTTTTGTCCTTTTCGCCTTGATGGGTTACGACACATCTGCGTCTCAAAAAACAAAAATCACGCGAAAATCCATCGCTGTCAGGTGCGAAGCAGTTTTGCCGGAGCAGAAAAGCGGTCAGACGACGAAAAGACCGCAGGGAATACTTTGTGTATTGGCAAGGGCTTTGAGGATGTATGGGCGCTTTTCCGCTCGTCAAAACCGTGTGTGTCCTTGTCAGCCGAGGGTACGATTTCTAATTACGATTTCAAAATTGGAGTATCGCCTATGAAAATAAAAGTGTTTTTCGCAATGCTTGTGTGCAAGGCGCTGCGGCTGGTGTCGCGGGTGCTTCATCGCGGCGGCACGGCTATGCCCGGGCGCGTGGCGCTGAAAATATGCCCGGAGCTGCTGCGCGCGCTGGCAAAGGACGTGAAGGTCGTCGCGATAACGGGGACGAACGGCAAAACCACGAGCGCGCGCATGATAGAGGCGGCGTTCGCCGGGGAGCATATGAGCTATTTTGCCAACCGCTCCGGCGCAAACCTCATCAGCGGCATAACGACGGAATTTGTGATGAACAGCGCACTCTCCGGCAAGTGTCGGAAGGAATACGCCGTTATAGAGTGCGACGAGGCGGCGGCTGTGCGCGTTTTCCCGCAGCTTCAGCCTAAGGTCGTCGTCGTGACGAACCTCTTCCGCGACCAGCTTGACCGCTACGGCGAGGTCACGCACACACTGGAGAATATCCGCCGCGCCGTCGGCGCAACGCCCGATGCCGTGCTGTGCCTGAATGCGGACTGCTCGCTGACCTCCTCGCTCGCGGCGGAGCTGCCCAACCGTGCGGTGTACTTCGGCATCGACAAGGGCGCCGCCCCCTCGCATAAGGCGACGGAGCTGTCGGACGCGAGCCACTGCATACGCTGCAAGGCGGAGTATGAATATGACTACATCACCTACGGGCATCTCGGCGGCTTCCGCTGCCCCAAGTGCGGCTACCGCCGCCACGCGGCTGACTTCGCCGTGACTGACATTATTGAGCAGGACGCGAACGGCAGCACCGTTGTCATGGACATTCTCGGCGAACGGCGCATCGTGAACATCAATCTGCCCGCAATGTACAATATATACAACGCTGCGGGCGCTGCCGCCGCCATCGTGGAGATGGGGCTGAGCACGGGTGCGGCGGTGAACGCGCTGTCGGCGTTCAAGTGCGGCTTCGGGCGGATGGAGCAATTTGCCCTCGGCGGCGGGGGCACGAAAATCATGCTGGTGAAAAACCCCGCCGGGTGCAATCAGGTCGTGGAGTTTTTGCAGAATATAAAGGAAAAATTCGTGCTCGTCGTGTGTCTGAACGATCGCGGCGCGGACGGGACGGACATATCGTGGATATGGGACGCGGACTTTGAGCAGCTGCCCGCGCTGGCGGGGAAGCTTCAGCGCGTCATCGTCTCCGGCGACCGCGCAAGCGATATGCGCATACGCATAAAATACGCCGGCATCGACGATGCCGCGATAGAGACGGAGCGCAGCTATGACAGGCTCGTTGAATGGATCGCCGGACAGGATGAGCCGGTGTACATCATGCCGACCTACACCGCCATGCTGGAGCTGCGCGAGGCAGTGATACGCCGCTGCGGCGGCAGCGAATTCTGGGAATAAGGGGGCGAGGTAAATGGAACTGAAAATATGCCATATGTACCCCGACGTTCTCAATCTCTACGGCGACGGCGGCAACATAATATGCATGAAAAAGCGCCTGAGCTGGCGCGGGATAGAGGCAAGCGTGACAAAGCTGCCCATTGGGGAGCACGCAAGCCTCGCGGGGTTCGACATCGTGTTTGTCGGCGGCGGGCAGGACTTTGAGCAGGAGGTGCTGCTCGACGACCTGCACCGCGGCAAGGACAAGGAGATAATATCCGCAATAGACGACGGCGTGGTGTTTCTGACGATATGCGGCGGCTACCAGATGATGGGCAGCTATTACGAGACTTACGACGGCAAGCGCTGCGATTTTATCGGCGCGGTCGATTTCTATACCGTCGGCTCAAAGCAGCGCATGATAGGCAACTATAAATTCCGCTGCGCCGACGGCGCGGGCGGCAGCGTGGTGGTCGGCTTTGAAAACCACAGCGGTAAGACCTATCTCGGCACGGACGCAGTGCCGCTGGGACAGGTGCTCGCAGGCTTCGGCAACAACGGCGAGGACGGCACGGAGGGCGTGCACCGCAAGAACCTCTTCGGCTGCTACTGCCACGGACCGATGCTGCCGAAGAATCCGGCGTTCTGCGATATGCTGCTGCAAACCGCGCTGGAGCGCAGATACGGCGCGGTCACGCTTGACCCGCTCGACGACAGGGCGGAACTCGCCGCGCACGATGAGATGTGCGCCAGACTCAAGGGAAAGGAATAACAGAATATGATAAGATTTTATAATGCCCGCACACTGACCTTCTCCGGCGGGGCAACACTCGGCGAGGGCGAGGTCTGGCTCGACGGCGGGCGCATCGTCCACGTGGGTTCCGCGCCGGAGAAGCTGCCCGCGTTCACGCGCGAGATCGACCTTCGGGGCAAGCTCATCATGCCGGGGTTCAAAAACGCGCACACGCACACGGCAATGGTGCTCTTCCGCTCGCTTGCGGACGATATGCCGCTGGACAAATGGCTCAGCGAGCAGATATGGCCATACGAGGGGCGGCTCAGCGGCGAGGACGTGTACACGCTCACCAAGCTCGGCATACTCGAATACCTCTCCTCCGGCATAACGGCGTGCTTTGATATGTACCTCAAAAACGACTTCTCCGCCAAGGCGTTCACCGACGCGGGCTTCCGCGCGGTGCTGTGCTCCGGGCTCAACCGCTTTGACGCAGACCCGGAGAAGATTGAGTGTGAGTATCTGAAATTCAACAATTACAGTGAGCTTGTCTCCTACACCCTCGGCATACACGCCGAGTACACCACGCCAATGGAGCTCATGGAATACATGGTGTCGCTCGCGGAGAAGTACAAAGCCCCGTGCTACACGCACCTGTCCGAGACGCGCGGCGAGGTGGACGGCTGCCGCGGGCGCTACGGCTGCTCGCCGGTGCAGCTATTGGATAAAATAGGCTTCTTCCGTTACGGCGGGGGCGGCTTCCACTGCGTGTGGGTGGATGAGCGGGACATTGAGATAATGGCGGAGAAAAAGCTGTACGCCGTGACCTGTCCGGGGTCGAACGCCAAGCTCGCCAGCGGCATCGCGCCCATTGACACGCTTGCCGCTGCGGGCGTTCCCCTCGCCATCGGCACGGACGGCGCGGGCAGCAACAACGCGCTGGATATGTTCCGCGAGATGTATCTTGTCAGCGTGCTGCAAAAGCTCAAGCGCTCCGATGCCTCGGCGGGCAGCGCGGCGCGCACGCTGGAAATGGCGTGCGTGGGCGGGGCGCACGCGATGGGGCTGACGGAGTGCGACGATCTTGCCGTGGGCAAGCGTGCCGACCTCGTCGTCATCGACCTTGAGCGCCCGAATATGCAGCCGGTGAACAACATTGCCTGTAATCTTGTCTACTCCGGGTCAAAGGAGAACGTGTACATGACCGTCGTCAACGGGCAGATACTCTACGAGAACGGCGAATTTCACATTGACGAGGCTGCGGCGGACATATATGCACGCGCCGCAGACATCAAAAAACGCATAATGGAAAAGGAATAAAGAGCATAAAATGAGCAATATAGACCTGCATATACATACAACCGCATCCGACGGCACCGTCAGCGGGCGCGGCGTTGTCGAGATAGCACACGGCATAGGGCTCGCCGCCATCGCCGTGACCGACCATGACACCGTTTCCGGCTATTCCGAAGCCGCAGAGGAGGGGCGCAAGCTCGGTGTCGAGGTCGTGCCGGGGATAGAGATAAGCACGAAATACGGCGGACCCATCCACATACTCGGCTACTACATCGACACCGAATCCAAGGAGCTGCGCTCCCTGATGGACTGGGTCGTGCAGGACCGGGACGAGCGCAACCGCAAGCTGGCGGAGCTGATGGCGGCTGACGGGCTGCCCGTGAGCTATGACGAGATGCAGCGGCGCTTCGGCAAGGTGATCGGTCGCCCGCACTTTGCCAAGCTTCTTGTGGAGCTTGGAATGGCGGAGAGCGTGCAGGATGCCTTCGACCGCTATGTTGAAAAAGGGCGCAAATATTATCTTCCGCGCAACTTTCTGCCCATTGAGCGCTCTGTGGAGAGCATTGTCGAGGCGGGCGGCGTGCCGGTGCTGGCGCACCCGTTCCAATATAAGCGCGACGACGCGGGACTGCGGGAGATAATCGAGCACTGCATGGAGCACGGGCTCGGCGGCATCGAATGCCGCTACTCCGGCTATGACGCGGACAAGGTCGCCTATCTTGAGGCGCTGGCGGAGGAATATCACCTCGTCAAGACCGGCGGGAGCGATTTTCACGGCGACAACAAGCCCCATATCGCGCTTGGGCGCGGCATGGAGGGCAAGCTCGATGTGCCTTATGAATTTCTTGAGCGTCTGCGCGACAGGTGCAGGCGGTGAAGTACTAACAGCGCTGCCCGGCGGGCAGCGCTGTTATGCTGAGATTTACTGTATCATATCACATAATTCCCGCCGAAGTCGCTGTTTGCCAGCTCTGCAAGGGAAATACCGTCAAAGTAGTCATTCGTGAGCGCGTAAAATTTCTTCCACATCGGCAGCGTGCGGCACTCGGCGGCACGCGGGCAGGGGGCGGCATCGTTGTTGAGGCACGCCACGGGCGCAAGGTCGCCCTCCGACGCGCGCAGTATCTCGCCCACGGTGTAATCCTCCGGCTCGCGGCAGAGCATATACCCGCCGCCCTTGCCGTGCTGCCCCTCGACCAGCCTTGCCTTTGTGAGCGCCGGCATAATACGCTCGATATATTTCAGCGATATTTCCTGCCGCTCGGCGACCTCCTTCATGGGGATATACCGCCCGTTCCTGTGCTCTGCAAGGTCGATCATCACCCTGAGGGCATACCTGCCGCGTGTAGAGATCATAATGTATCAGCTTCCTTATAAAATCAGTCGGCGAACAGCGCCGTGGAGAGATAGCGGTCGCCGGTGTCGGGCAGGAGCACCACAATGGTCTTGCCCTCGTTCTCCGGGCGCTTCGCCAGCTCTATCGCCGCCCACACGGCAGCGCCGGAGGATATGCCCACAAGCACGCCCTCGCTCTTGCCGATGAGCTTGCCGGTGGTGAACGCATCCTCGTTCTCCACGGGGATTATCTCGTCATACACCTTCGTGTCCAGCACGTCGGGGACGAAGCCCGCGCCGATGCCCTGTATCTTGTGCGCGCCGGAAACGCCCTTGGACAGCACCGGCGAGGTAGCGGGTTCAACCGCGACGATCTTGACCGCGGGGTTCTTGCTCTTGAGATACTCACCCACGCCGGTGACGGTGCCGCCGGTGCCGACACCGGCAACGAAGATGTCGACCTTGCCGTCGGTGTCCTCATATATTTCGGGACCCGTAGTCTCAAAATGCGCCTTGGGGTTCGCGGGGTTGACAAACTGCCCGGGGATGAAGCTGTTGGGGATCTCCCTGGCAAGCTCATCCGCCTTGGCGATCGCGCCCTTCATGCCCTTTGCGCCGTCGGTGAGCACCAGCTCCGCGCCGTATGCCTTCATTATCTGGCGGCGCTCGACGGACATGGTTTCGGGCATGACGATGATGATTCTGTACCCTCTCGCCGCCGCGACGGAGGCAAGCCCTATGCCGGTGTTGCCGGAGGTCGGCTCGATAATGACGGAATCCTTGTTCAGCACGCCGCGCGCCTCGGCATCGTCAATCATCGCCTTTGCAACTCTGTCCTTGACGGAGCCTGCGGGATTGAAATACTCAAGCTTTGCAACAAGCTTTGCCTTCAAGCCGAGCTTCTTCTCAATGTGTGTGAGTTCAAGCAGCGGGGTCTTGCCGATAAGCTGATCTGCGGAAGTGTATATGTTAGACATGGTGTTATTCTCCTTTAATAAAAATATGATAGTTTATCAGATAAAATGTATATGCTCTCGGCGGCTGTCAGCGCCGTTTCGGTCTCACCGCCGACATCGGAAGCCGGTGCGGCTGTGCGTCATAATGCTCATGCTCAACTCTCCGTTTCGCATCGTTTTTTGTATCCCCTACTTCTCTTGTAGGTTAGTTGTATTATAGCCCCGCGTGCTCGGTTTGTCAAGAGGAAAATTAAAAAAATATCATCCCGCAAGACTGCGGGATGATAAAGCCGAGCCGCGCGGGATTCCGCACGGCTCTTCGCCACGGCGCTGAGACGCGCCGATTGTCACCATCCAACATATTATAAATTATAATATATATTATATTACATAATATAATACATCAGAATTGTC
>CAVGKI010000066.1:0-10212 GCA_963629655.1 Butyricicoccaceae bacterium
GCTGCCCTCGCCGTCCTTTATCAGTGCGTTTGCGACGAACGGCAGAAAATACTCGCACTTGAGCGGGTTTTGCGGCAGGTTTTCATCCAGCCACGCGGGAAAGCGGTGTATCAGCTCATCCATCATCGAGTGGGAAAAGCCCCAGCAGTTCATGGACACCTGCGTCTCGCCGGGGAGCGGGAAAAACGTCGTGCCGTCCTCGGTATACGCGCCGTCGCTGCCGCGCTTTTCAATGTGCGTGCGCTCCACCACATCGGTGAGCAGCCCGTTCTCCACCCGGCAGATGCCGCGCGCGACCTGCCCGCTCTCGGTGACGGTGTTGCGCAGAAGATAGGCGACCATGGCGTGCTCGTTTGCCGGCTTGTCGGCGGTGAGATAGTCATAGAGCGCGGTATATGCCGTGCGCCCGTAAAAATCATCGGCATTGATAACGGCGAACGGACCGTCCACCACATCGGCGGCACACATGACTGCGTGCCCCGTGCCCCACGGCTTCACGCGTCCCTCAGGGATCGAATACCCCGCCGGCAGACGGTCAAGCTGCTGGTAGACGTACTTCACATCGAAATACTTCTCCGCGCGGCGACCAACGAAGGCTTTGAAATCGTCCTCTATCTCGTGCTTTATAATAAACGCGACTCTGCGAAAACCGGCACGGTAAGCGTCGAAAAGCGAAAAATCAATAATGGCGTGACCGAAATCATCGACCGGGGTTATCTGCTTTAGCCCGCCGAAGCGGCTGCCCATACCCGCGGCAAGAATAACAAGAGTAGGCTCTTTCATGCTCTTCACCTCATATTTTTTATAATTTATTTCTTATTTCATCGCCTCGCGGCAGTAATAATTGAACTGCCGCTCGCGTTCGAGCGTGGTGGGATCCATGTGCCCGGGATAGACCTCATAGTCGCCGGGGAGGGAGCAGAGCGTTTTCAGCGAGGCAAGCTCCGCCTCCAGGCTGCCGCCGTCAAGGTCGGTGCGCCCGCAGCTCCCCTTGAAGAGTGTGTCGCCCACAAAAAGCGCATTGCCGCACTTGAGCGTCACGCCGCCCGGCGTATGCCCCGGCGTGGCAATGACCTCAAAGCGCAGCCCTGCGGCATCGACAACGTCGCCGCCGGAGTAGTAATGCCCGTTTTCGGGCAGGCTGAACGGAAAGTGCGCGGACGCGGCATTCTTCGCGTCATCCTGCGCGCCGACATATATCGGCGCACCCGTCTCCTCCGCGACCGCATTCGCCGCGCCCACATGGTCAAAGTGCCCGTGCGTGAGCATGATCGCCCTGCACTTGAGGCGGTTGTCCTCAAGATAGTCGAGAATGGTGTTGCTCTCGTCGCCGGGGTCTATAACGACGCACTCAAGCGTGTCCTCGTTCGTGACGATGTAGCAGTTCGTCTCCAGCTGTCCGACGGGTATGGTTTTTATAAGCATGGCTCAAAGCTCCTTTGTGTCCAGAATTATTGTGAGCGGACCGTCGTTGACGGACTCGACAAGCATCTCGGCGGCGAAAACGCCGGTCTGCACGTTGAAGCCGCGCGCACGGCACATCTCTATCACCTTTTCGTAGAGGGGAATCGCCGTCTCCGGGCGCGCCGCCTTGGAAAAGCCGGGACGGCGTGACTTGCAGTCGGCAAAAAGCGTGAACTGGCTGATGATGAGCAGATTCGGGAAGCCCGCATCGACGGGGTTGAGGTTCATTTTCCCGTCCGCGTCCTCAAATATGCGCAGCCCGCATATCTTGTCGGCTATCTTCTCCGCCTCGCGCTCGGTGTCGTCGCCGTGCACGCCCAGCAGCACGAGAAAGCCCTGCCCTATTTCTCCGTTTATCCTGCCTGCAATCTCGACCGACGCCGAGCGCACGCGCGTTACCACTGCCCGCATATGCTGTGTTCTCCTTTATTAGAATAGTAATGTTGTTTGCTTATTCTCTGCCGTTTCTTGTCACCTGCGTCACGCCGGGCACGCTCGTCAGCCGCGCCATGATGTATTTCAGCTCCGTCGCGCTCTTGACCTCCAGCGAGATGGTGCATATTCCTATCCCTGCCCCGTTGTCGCGCGCGGCGAGATTGCGCACCTTTGCGTTGAGGCTGTTGAGCACGGTGGCAATATCCATCAGCAGCGCAGGGCGATCCTTTGCCACTATTATAATAGTGGTGACATAGCTGTCGGTGATCTCACGCGCCCATGAGACGTTGACCCAACGCCCCTCGTTCTCCGGCTGCAAAAGGCGCTTGTGGTAATTTTCGCAGTCGCGCCGGTGTATCGACACGCCCTGCCCGCGCGTGATGAAGCCGACGATGTCGTCCCCCGGCACGGGGGTGCAGCAGCGCGAGAACTTCACAAGGCAGTTGGACAGCCCCTCCACAAGTATGCCGTGCACCGCCTTGCCCTGCTTCTGCGCGGTCTGCTCGCGCCGCTCCGCCGCCTCGGACATTTTGTCGACAACGGTCTTTTTGTCCGCCTTCGCGTTCGCGCGCTGCAGCTCGTCCCGCAGGCGGTTCGCCGCGCGCTGCGCCGTGATGCCGCCGTAGCCTATCGCGGCATAGAGGTCATCCGCAGCGCCAAACGACAGGCGTTTGAGTATGGGGGTCATGACCTCCTCGTCGAGCACGTCGTCGAGCGAGATGTCGTTATGGCGAAGCTCGTCCTCCAGCATGGCGCGCCCGCGGATGATATTCTCCTCGCGGCGCTCCTTCTTGAACCACTGCTTTATCTTCGTGCGCGCCGAGCCGCTCTTCGCCATGCTCAGCCAGTCGCGGCTGGGTCCCGGCGCGGACTTCGACGTGCGTATCTCAACGATGTCGCCGTTTTGCAGCGCGTGGTCATAGGTGACAATGCGCCCGTTGACGGTCGCACCGACCATGTGGTTGCCGACATCGGAGTGGATGGAGTATGCAAAATCTATGGGCGTTGCCCCGGCGGGCAGGTTTATCACGTCCCCCTTTGGGGAGAAAACGAAAACCTCGTCGGAGAACATATCTATCTTGAGATTGTGGAAGAAGTCAGTCGCGTCGGAGTCCTGCTGGCTCTCCAGCAGGCGGCGCACCCACGCGAACTTGTCCTCGTCCCCGCTTTTCACGACGGCGCTGCCGTCCCCCATTTTATACTTCCAGTGCGCGGCAATGCCGTATTCCGCCGTGTGGTGCATCTCCCACGTGCGTATCTGCACTTCGAACGGTATGCCCTCCGAGCCAATGACCGTGGTGTGCACGCTCTGGTACATATTCGGCTTCGGCGTGGAGATATAGTCCTTGAAGCGCCCCGGCACGGGCTTGAACATATCGTGGATAACGCCGAGGACGTTGTAGCAGTCGGGTATGGTGTCCACGATGACGCGGAAGGCACACAGGTCAAATATGCTGCCCATGTTGATGTTCTGCGCGTACATCTTGCGGTAAATGCTGTACACGTGCTTTATGCGGCAGTATATGGTCGCGTCGATATTCTCCGCGTCGAGGCGGGTCTGTATCTTCTTCTCCATAGATGCCATAAATTCCTCCATTATCGGCATCTTCTCTTCGAGTGAGCGGGTGATCTCCTCATATCCCGTGGGATCGAGGTATTGCAGCGACAGATCCTCCAGCTCCCACTTCGCCCGCTGCATACCGAGGCGGTGCGCAATGGGGGCATATATCTCCATCGTCTCCAGCGACTTTGTCCGCTGCTTCTCCGGCGTTTGGTACGCCATCGTGCGCATATTGTGCAGACGGTCGGCGATCTTGATGAGGATAACGCGGATATCCTTCGCCATTGCCATGAGCATCTTGCGCAGGTTCTCCATCTGCTCGTCCTCTTTGCTGGTGTACTGCACGCGCGTCAGCTTCGTCACGCCCTCCACTATGTCCGCCACCGGCTCGCCGAACTGGCGGGCAATGTCGGCGTGGGTGAGGTTTGTGTCCTCTATCACGTCGTGCAGCAGTGCCGCAACGATGGAATCCTCGTCCAGCCCCATGTCCACGGTGATGTCCGCCGCCGCGACGCAGTGCGTCACATAGGGTGAGCCGTCGCGCCGCTTCTGCCCGGAGTGCGCCACGCACGCCGTCTCATACGCCGCGCGTATGCGCCCCAGATCCATCTGGTGCCCGCTCTCCTTTATTTTCTGCTCAAGCTCGGCGTACATCGCGTCGGGGTCGAGCGCGGCGGGCGCGGGCGCTGCCTGCGGTGCCTCCGATTTTATTTCGGTCTTTGCTTCCGGCTGCGTCTCCTGCGCCGGGGTCGTTTTCACTTCGTTCTCTGCCATTGTCCTATCCTCACATTGCCTGTCTGAGCGCGCGGATGAGCCGCGTGGCTTCCAGATCCGCCTTGCCGTCTATTGCGGAGCACCGTGCGCCGTATATGCCGCCGCCCGTGCTCTTGAGCAGTCCCGTTTCCAGCAGCACCATCAGACACAGGCAGAATTTTTCTGGCTGTATTCCGGGGATGCACTGCGCCATGACCGCCGCCGCATCCTCCCCTGCGACAAAGCCCTTGCCGATACCGCGCCAAACGCGGATGAAGTCCGCCCTGTTGGGGCAGTAGCGCGCGGCGGCGTACATCGCGGAGGCATCCGCATCGAGTATGGCAGAGCACAGCGGCAGCGCGTCGTGCGCCCGCAGCGCGGAAACGAGCAGCTGCACCGAGACATTCCCGCGAAACTCGTTTATCTGCGGGCAGAACGCCACATCCACAAGCTCCCCCTCGTGTATGCCCAGCTCCTCCGCCGTGTGCGAGAAGAATATCCCCTCGAAGTGCGCCTCGCCCAGCGCGGCGCGTATGCGCAGATGCCGCCCGCCGCCCACGGCGCTCGCGCTCTCCAGCAGCGCGCCGCTCATGCACATGACGGGCTTCGGGTTGCCGTTGCCGTAAGGCTCTAAGAGGTCAAGCGAGCGAACGCTGTCGATGTCGAGCAGCTCCGGGTCGTTTATCAGCAGGTCGCACTGCACCTCCGGCGTGGCGGCGGGCTTGTTTTTCTTATAGTATTCCGCAAGCGCGGCGCTAAAATCCTCCAGCTTGTCGCGACTTATGCTCAGCCCTGCGGCGAGCGCATGCCCCCCGAAGCCGATAAGATGCTGCGAGCAGGCGGAGAGCGCCTCGAACAGATTGAACCCGCCGTAGCTGCGGCACGATCCCTTGCCCGTGTCGCCGTTGAGGCATATCATGACCGACGGCAGCGAATAATGCTCCGCCAGACGGGACGCGGCAATGCCGATGACCCCCTGATGCCACTTCTCGTCGGCAAGGACGATTGGCGCATCCGGCGTTTTGCCCGCAAGGCGGGCGTTCGCGTCCTCCCATATTTCCGTCTCTATGCTCTGTCTGCGGCGGTTGAGCTCGCACAGCTCTGCGGCGAGCGCGTCCGCCTCGTGCGCGTCCGTGCACATGAGCAGCTTCGCGGCTGTCGCCGTCTGCCCCAGCCGCCCCGCAGCGTTCAGCCTCGGCGCGAGGGCGTAGCCTATCGTCGCGGCGGTGAGGCGGTGCGCGTCGATGCACGACTCCCGCATCATCGCGGCGATGCCCGCGCGCGGGTCATCCTCCAGCTTTTTCAGCCCCATGCGCACAAGGCAGCGGTTCTCCCCCGTCAGGGGCATCACGTCCGCCACCGTGCCCACGGCAACAAGGTCAACATACCGGCGCAGCATCTCTTCGCTCTCGCCCTCGACCGCGCACACGAGCTTGAGCGCCATGCCCACGCCAGCAAGCTCCGGGTTCGGATAAGTGTCCCCGCTCTGGCGGCAGTCGACCACCGCCACCGCTTCCGGCAGCTCGCCGGATTTGCACTCGTGATGGTCGGTTATCACCATGTCCATGCCAAGCTCGCGGGCGTGGCGCGCCTCCTCCGCCGCGGTTATGCCGCAGTCCACGGTTATCACCAGCGTGACATCCTCGCCCTTGAGCACATCCAGCGCCGCGCAGTTGAGCCCGTAACCCTCCTCGTTCCTGTCGGGGATATATGCCCGGCACTCCAAGCTCTTTGAGCGCAGATAGTCCGTCAAAAGGCAGGTGGAGGTTATGCCGTCCACGTCGTAATCGCCGTAGACCGCCACGTGCTCGCGCGTGTCTATCGCGCGGCGCACGCGCGCCGCCGCCCTGTCCATACCCATGATGAGCATCGGGTCATATATGCACTCGCTCCCGCCGTGTATCATCTCGTCGGCGGCTTGCGCCGTCTCCACCCCGCGCAGCGCCAGCAGCGCCGCCAGCAGCGGCGGATAGCCCGCATCCGTCAGCTCCTTGGGTATATCCGGCTTTTTGAACGGAATGCGCCATTCTTTTCTGTTCTTACTCTTCATATAGCTTCTTCTCTTGGCGGCAATGCCGCATGAATATTTCTTTTCATTTTATCATACCAAATAAGTTGACATGATTCAATAGCACTTTGGGAAATTGTTGACATAATTCATGAAATTTTTTCGCGGACTTGACCTCGCGGCACGTGAGGAGTATGATATTAGGCAAGCCTTTTTTGAAAGAGCATTCCGATGAAGAAATTTTTTGCACTGATAATGAGCCTGTCCCTTGTCCTCGCGCTGTGCGCCTGCGGCAGCGCGGATGCGGAAAGCGCCGCGGCGGACGGGCGGATGGAGATCGCCGCGACAGTGTTCCCCGCCTATGACTTCGCGCGCGAAATCGGCGGGGCGCGCGTGGACGTGACGCTGCTCGTCCCGCCCGGCTCGGAGGCGCACAGCTATGAGCCGACACCGCAGGACATTCTCCTCCTGGAGCGCTGCGCGCTGCTCGTCGCCAACGGCGGCGAGAGCGAGGCTTGGCTCTCCTCCGTCACGGACGGACTGTCGCGCATGCCGGAGACGGTATATATGCTCAACTGTGTCAGCGCCCTCACGGAGGAGACGCGCGAGGGGATGCAGGAGGGCGGCATACTCTCCCGCAGTCACGACCACGGCGGGCAGGATGAGCATGACGGCGAGCAGGAATATGACGAGCATGTGTGGACCTCGCCCGTCAACGCCATTGAGATATGCAGCGTTATCTGCGAGCGTCTCTGCGTGCTCGACCCCGACGGCGCGGAATACTACCGCGCCAACTGCCGCGCCTATACGGATAAGCTTGCCGCGCTGGACGCGCTCTTTCGCGCGGCGGCGGAGGATGCCGCGTGCCGCACGCTCATCTTTGCCGACCGCTTCCCCGTGCGCTATTTCGTGGAGGAGTACGGCTTTGACTACTACGCCGCGTTCCCCGGCTGCGCCGACGATGCCGAACCGAGCGCGCGCACGGTCGCGTTTTTAATTGACAAGGTGCGCGCAGAGCACGTCCCTGCGGTGTTTTACATCGAGTTTTCAAACGAGAAAATGGCGGACATTATCTGCGAGGAGACGGGGTGCAAAAAGCTGCTGTTCCACTCGTGCCACAATGTCACCGCCGAGGAACTTGCAAACGGCGTGAGCTATTATGAGCTGATGGCGCAAAATCTTGTGAATCTGAAGGAGGCATTGGGCTGATGGCGTTACTCCGATGCACCGGCCTGTCCTTTGCCTATGACGGCAAGACCGTGGTCGAGGGTGTGAATTTTGAGATAGAGCCGGGGGATTACCTCTGCATTGTGGGCGAAAACGGCTCCGGCAAATCCACGCTCATGCGCGGGCTGCTGGGGCTGAAAAAGCCGAGCGCGGGGACGATCGAGTTCGGCGGCGGGCTGCGCCGGACGGAGATAGGCTATCTCCCGCAGCAGAGCGCCGCCCAGCGCGACTTTCCCGCAAGCGTGTATGAGGTCGTGCTCTCCGGCTGCCTCAACTCGCTCGGCCGGCGCGCGCACTACGGCAGCGCGGAGCGTGCGCGCGCGGAGCTGAACCTTGAGCGCATGGGCATAGAGGAGCTGAAAAACGAGAGCTATCAGGCGCTCTCCGGCGGACAGCAGCAGCGCGTGCTGCTCGCACGCGCGCTGTGCGCGACAAAAAAGCTGCTGCTGCTCGACGAGCCCGTCACCGGGCTCGACCCCATCGCGACGCAGGAGATGTACAATCTTATAAAGCTTGTCAATCTCTGCGATAATATCGCCGTCATAATGGTGTCGCACGATATACACGAGGCGGTGCGCTACGCCACAAAGATACTCCATCTTGGGCACAGCCAGCTCTTTTTCGGCACGGCGGCGGAGTATAAGACCTGCCCGCTCGCCCGCCGCTTTCTGGGAGGGAAAACGATATGAGCGCGATAATTGCGATGTTTTCCTACCGTTTCATGCTCCGCGCGCTCATCGTGGGCGTGCTCGTGTCGCTGTGCGCGGCGCTGCTGGGCGTGTCGCTTGTTCTCAAGCGCTATTCCATGATCGGCGACGGGCTGTCGCACGTGGGCTTCGGCGCGCTTGCCATTGCCTCGGCGCTTGGGCTTGCCCCGCTGGCGGTGGCTGTGCCCGTCGTCGTGGCGGCGGCGGTGCTGCTGCTTCGCCTCCGGCAGAGCAGCCGCGTCAAGGGCGATGCCGCCATTGCCATCATCTCCTCCGGCGCGCTCGCCATCGGCGTGATAACCGTGTCGCTCACGACCGGCATGAACACCGAGGTGTCGAGCTATATGTTCGGCAGCGTCCTGTCACTGAGCCGGGGCGACGCGGTGCTCAGCGTCGTGCTGTCGCTCGCGGTGCTCTCGCTGTTCGTGCTGTTTTATCCGCGCATCTTCGCCGTCACGTTTGACGAGGATTTTGCCCGCGCCACGGGCACGAACGCGGAAAAATACAACACGCTCCTCGCCGTGCTGACGGCGGTGACGGTGGTGCTGGGCATGCGCATGATGGGCGCGCTGCTCATCTCCAGCCTCATCATCTTCCCCGCGCTCTCCGCCATGCGCCTGTGCAAAAGCTTCCGCGCCGTTGTCATAACGGCGGCGGTCGTCTCCGTTGTGTGCTTTCTTGTGGGCATGACCGCATCGTATTTCCTCGAAACGCCGACGGGCGCGAGCATCGTCGCGGCGGATCTTCTGGCGTTCGGCTTGGCATACGGCACAGGGAATCTCGCCAGGCGCTGAGGCGCATATTTAATTCGCCCAAAAACCGCACGTGCGGTCAATGCCGTTGCGGGCGGTTTTGGTCATATATCCGTCTTGACGCTGTCTCGGCGGAATGATATAATTTTGTCAAAGCAAAAATCATGAGGAGGTTTATCAAATGAGAACAATAGCACCTATTGAGCTTGGCATTGCCGGCAGCGGCGTTGCCTATCGCAATCTCGCCCCGGCGCAGCTCGTTGAGGCGGCGCTCCGCCGCGGTGAGGGCACTCTGTCCGACACCGGCGCGCTCGCCGTAAAGACCGGCAAATACACCGGGCGCAGCCCTGACGACAAGTTCATCGTTGACACTCCCGCCGTCCATGACGAGATCGCATGGGGCAAGATCAACGTCCCCATCGAGAAGGCGAAGTTCGACGCTATCAAGGCAAAGCTCCTCGCCTATCTCCAGAATAAAGAGATCTACGTGTTCGACGGCTTTGCCGGCGCAGACCCCAAGTACACCAAGCGCTTCCGCATCATAAATGAGCTGGCGAGTCAGAACCTCTTCATTCACCAGCTTCTCATCCGCCCCACCGAGGAGCAGCTTGACAGCTACACCCCTGACTACACCATTTACGCCGCGCCCGGCTTCAAGTGCATCCCGGAGGTGGACGGCGTGCACAGCGAGGCTGCCATCATCATCGACTATGAGGCGCACGAGGTCATCATCTGCGGCTCCGGCTACGCGGGCGAGATAAAGAAGAGCGTCTTTTCCGTCATGAACTATGTCCTGCCCAAGGAGGGCATACTCTCCATGCACTGTTCCGCCAACATCGGCGACAACGGCGATTCCGCCGTGTTCTTCGGTCTGTCCGGCACGGGCAAGACCACCCTTTCCGCCGACCCCAACCGCAAGCTCATCGGCGACGACGAGCACGGCTGGTCGAACGACGGCGTGTTCAACATCGAGGGCGGCTGCTACGCCAAGTGCATTAACCTTGAGCAGGAGCATGAGCCGGAGATATACGGCGCGATCAAGTTCGGCGCGCTGATGGAGAACGTCATCGTCGACGAGACGGGCAAGCCCGACTTCTTCGACGGCTCGCTCACCGAGAACACCCGCGTCGGCTACCCCATCGACTATATCCCCAACGCCGCCATTCCCGGTGTCGGCGGTCAGCCCAAGACCGTTGTGTTCCTCACGGCGGATGCTTTCGGCGTTATCCCGCCCATCTCCAAGCTCGACAATGACAGCGCCATGTACCACTTCGTTTCCGGCTACACCTCCAAGCTCGCCGGCAC
>CAVGKI010000067.1:0-9917 GCA_963629655.1 Butyricicoccaceae bacterium
GACTGGACGCTGCGGCACATTATTCTCCCCCTCGGCATCAGCTTTTTCACGTTCCAGCAGATCTCTTTCGTCGTGGACTCGTTCAACGGCGAGGTGAAGGACTGCTCGCTTCTGGATTATGCCTGCTTTGTCACGTTCTTCCCGCAGCTTATCGCCGGCCCCATCGTCACGCATGACGAGCTTGTCCCTCAGCTTCAGGACGATGCGAAAAAGCGCTTCTGCTTTGAAAACTTCTCGCGCGGCGTGTACATCTTCTCCATGGGGCTGGCGAAAAAGGTGCTCATCGCCGACAATCTCAACACCGCCGTCACTATGGGCTACGCCCTCATCGGCGCGGGCGACTGGGCGGCGATGAACAGCACAAACTGCGCGCTCGTCATGCTCTCGTACACTCTGCAAATGTACTTTGACTTCAGCGGATACAGCGACATGGCGATAGGGCTTGGCAAAATGTTCAACATTGACCTGCCGCAGAACTTCAACTCCCCCTATAAGGCAGTCACGATTCTCGACCACTGGAAGCGCTGGCACATCACGCTCACGCGCTTTCTCACAAAGTATATCTACATTCCCCTCGGCGGCAGCCGTCAAGGCGCGGCACGCACGTATCTGAACATCATGATCGTGTATTTCCTGAGCGGTCTGTGGCACGGCGCGGGGTGGACATACGTGTGCTGGGGCGCGCTGCACGGGCTGTTCTGCGTGCTGACGCGCTTTGGCAGGCGCGTGTTCGACCGCATCCCCAAGGCGGTGAACTGGCTGATAACGTTCACGTTCATTAACCTCGGCTTCATCATCTTCCGCGCCGAGAGTCTGCCGCAGGCGTTCGCCGTCATAGCGCGCATATTTGATTTTGACTTCGGCGCAGTCTCGCCGAGCATATATTCCGGCTTCCAGCTCACGGAGGTCATGCTGCCGCTGTCGGCGCTCCCCGTCGTCGGCAAATATATCAGCCTGCCGCCGATGATGATGGTGCTCTTCCTCACCGCCGCCATGCTCATCGTGCTCGTGCCGAAAAACGCCTATGAGAAAATGACGGATATGCAGCCGCGCCTTGTCACGGCGGCGTTCTCCGTCGTGCTCATCGTGTGGTGCATTTTTTCGTTCGGCTCGGTCAGCGCTTTCCTGTATTTTAATTTCTGAGGGAGGAGGCTAGCTGCATATGACATTCAAAAAATGGGCGTTCTCCTTTCTGGCTCTGCTGCTGGCAGCGCTGGCGCTGCTCGGCGCGGTGACGGCAGTGATAGACCCGTTCTTTCACTATCATGCCCCGCTCCCCGGTCTGCAATATCGGATATTTTATCAACGCTATCAGAACGACGGCATCGTCAAGCACTTCGACTACGACGCCGTCATAACCGGCAACAGCCTGTGCGAGAACTTCAAGACCTCGGAGCTGGACGCGCTCTTCGGCACGAACGCGATAAAGGTCCCTTTCTCCGGCGCGAGCAGCAAGGAGCTCGACCTCAACAACCGCACGGCAATAAAATATAATCCCTCCCTCCGCATGATTGTCATGGATCTTGACTATGACAACTTCACCGTCGACAAGGACACGATGAGCTATGATGCCTCGGATTACCCCAGCTTTCTCTACGATAGCAACCCGTTCAACGACGTGAAATATCTTTTCAACAAGAGCATTTTCAAATATTCGCTTGAGGTGCTCTCCTACACGCGCAGCGGGCAGACCACCACAAGCTTTGACGATTACAGCTTCTGGGACACACCGAGCGAGGCAAGCTACGGTCAGGCGCTCATCCTGCAAAGCTATGAGCGCCCCGCCGCGCTCGACGGTGAATTGCAGCTTGACACTGCCGCGCTTGAGCGCCTGCATGGCAACATTACGCAGAACATCCTTGAAACGGCGCTGGCAAACCCGCAGATAGAGTTTTATCTCTTCATTCCGCCGTTCAGTATGTACTACTGGGATAAGCAGCAGCGCCTCGGTCAGCTTGAATATCGCTTTGAGTCGGAGCGCGAGGTGATCGAAATGCTGCTCGCCTACGAGAACATACATCTCTTCTCGTTCACAGATGAATTTGACCTCGTGCAGGACTTTGACCGCTACAAGGACTATATCCACTACGACAGCGGCGTGAACTCGTGGATGCTTGAATGCATGGCAGCGGGGGAGCATGAGCTGACATGGGATAACTATGAGGCGTACCTCGCGCGCGTGCACGATTTCTACACCGGGTATGATTATGACGCGCTCTTTCCGGGGTGATGCTATCGCCTGATAGAATTTCACAATTTCGCAAAAATCGGAATATTGACACTCTTATTTCCGTATGTTATACTACATTTTAATTTATAATTTGCAGCAGCGCCGTGTGCTGCGGCGCTGCCATATAAAAAGGAGTTGTATATCCAAAAATGGATGATGGCAGTCGATTGCCGGATCTGATGCCGTGGCTTTTCGCCGTGGCGCTGTTGTTTGCCGCAATGTATTTTGCCGTGACGGAGACCTCTGTCGCCTCCGCCTCGCGCAGCAAGATGAAGGCGGCGGCGGAGCGCGGCGAGGTCAGGGCTAAACGTGCTCTCTACGTAATGGATAACTTTGACCGGGCAATCAGCACTATTCTTGTCGGCACAAACATTGTACATATTTCCATCGCGACCATCGTCACCGTCGCGGTGACACGGCTGTGGGGAATAAGCTGGGTCTCGCTGAGCACTATTCTCACGACGATCGTGGTGTTCTTCGCGGGCGAAATGCTGCCCAAGAGCATCGCCAAAAAATACCCGGAGCGTTTTGCAAAGCGCTGCGCCGGTCCGCTCATCTTTTTCATGAAGGTGTTCGGTCCCATCTCTAAGCTGCTGACTGCCATCGGGCAGGCAGCGGCAAGGCTCGTCCCCGGCGAGGCGGAGGCTTCCGTCACCGAGGATGAAATATACGATATTATAGAGGACATGACCGAGGAGGGCACGCTCGACGAGGAGCAGGGCGACCTTATCTCCTCCGCGCTGCAATTCGGCGACGTGACGGTGGAGAGCGTGCTGACCCCGCGCGTCGATGTCGCGGCTGTGGACATTTCCAGCAGCCACGAGGCGATTCTTGCCTACATCAAGGATCAGCCGCACAGCCGTCTGCCCGTGTACGACGGCAGTATTGACAACATCATCGGCATTCTTCAGATACGCAAATTCATAAAGGCGTACCTCCGTCAGGGGGACGCGCTCGACATTCGCCCCCTGCTCGACGAGGCGTATTTTGTCCATCACAGCACAAATATTGATGAGCTTCTGCCCATCATGTCGCACCGCAAGCTGAATATCGCGGTCGTCACGGATAACTACGGCGGTACGCTCGGCATCGTCACGGTCGAGGATATTTTGGAGGAGCTTGTGGGCGAGATATGGGACGAGGAGGACGTGGTGGAGGAGCCTGTCGTGCTCCAGCCCGACGGCAGCTATGAGGTCGATGCCGACGAGAGCGTCAGCGACGTGCTGGAGCTTTTGGGGCTGGACGACCCGGAGGAGAATGAGGAGCTTGTCAACACACTCATGGGCGAATGGGCGTATGAGCAGTTCACCGCCATTCCCAAGGCGGGCGATTCCTTCACGTATCACCGCGTGCGCGTCACCGTCTCTGCCATGGAGCATAACCGTATACTCAAGCTCAATGTCCGCCTGATTCCCGAAAACGAGGAAGGGGGCGAGGAGAAATGAGTATTTACGCTGCACTTATCGGCATTTTCCTGTGCATCTGCCTGTCGGCATTCTGCTCCGCTTCGGAGATGTCTTTCTCCTCATGCAGCACCATGCGCCTTGAAAACGCGCGCGATGCCGGCTCAAGGCGGGCAAAGGTCGCTGTGTACATTGCAGAGCATTTTGACGACGCACTCAGCGCCATACTCATCGGCAACAATCTTGCCAACATCGGCGCATCGTCGCTGGCATCCGTTGCGGTCATTCTCATCGCGGGCGACGGGTACGCATGGGTCGCCACGGTCGTGATAACCGTGCTGGTCATCATCTTCGGCGAGACTATGCCCAAAATCACCGCAAAGCAGAATGCGAACCGCTTCGCGCTGAAAAACGCCTACGCCGTGCGCGGCATGATGATAATATTCTATCCTCTGGTGTGGCTGGTCGTGATGCTTATCCGCCTCATCACAATGGGCATGAAGGGCGAAGCCGGCGATACACCTGACGAGGCGGTGGAGGAGCTGCAATCACTCATCGAGACGGCGGAGGACGAGGACGTTCTTGACGAGGATCAGTCCGAGCTTGTTCAGGCGGCTATCGACTTCTCCGAGACCTCTGCGTCCGAGGTCATGACCGCGCGCGTTGACGTGCAGGCGATCGACATTGACGACGGCTGGGAGGATATCCTTGCCGTCATCGAGGACGCGCCGTATACGCGCCTGCCCGTGTACGAGGGCAGCATTGACAACGTTATCGGCATTCTCTATCTCAACCATTTTCTCAAGGCGCTGGCGGACAACGGCTATGCGGACATACGCAAGCTGCTCATGCCGCCGTGCTATGTGTACAAGACGATGAAGCTGCCTGCGGTGCTCTCGCAACTGAGAAAGGCGAAGCAGCATCTGGCGATAGTGACGGACGAATACGGCGGCACGGCGGGTGTCGTGTCGATGGAGGATGTGCTGGAGCAGATCGTCGGCGACATCTGGGACGAGAGCGACACTGTCGAACCGGAGGTCGTGCAGCACACCGAGAGCGAGTATGAGCTTGACGGCGCGATGGTTCTCAGCGATTTTCTGGAGCTTGTCGGCATAAACGAGAATGACTTTGATGCCGAGAGCAACACCGTCGGCGGCTGGACGCTGGAGATGTTCGGCGGCTTCCCCGAGGAGGGCGACAGCTTCACGTTCCGCAACATCACCGTCACGGTGCTGTCGATGGACGGTCGCCGCGTCGAGCGCGTGCTGGTCAAGGTCTCGCCCGACGGTGGAGACGAGAAATAATAATAGTATAAGCATCCATGCACGGAAATGATGTGCATGGATGCTTTTTGCAGTGGCACTGGCATAGAAGATTTGATAGATTCCCGGGGGAAAATCAAGGGCATCACACATTGAACATCGTATAATCCACGATTGCGAGAACGGTGCGCGCGAGGAGCAGCACCGTAAGCACGGTGAGCGGGCGCGACACGTCACGCCGCAGGTGCACGAGTGAGCCGTGCGAGGCGACGAGCGCGGCGGTGATGACAGGCGTGAAGTACCGCCCCTGTACGCCGACTATTATCTTGTCGGTGCTGCGTATCCATGTTAGGAACATTGTGAGCATAAATGTGAGCGCAACGGCGAAAACAATGGCGACGAGCACGGCGCGCATACCGCGCGGCAGCGCGAATTCCTCACCGTCGACATTCTGCGCCGAGAGGACGAGCAGCGCGATGAGCGTAGGGACGATCCATGTGGGCAACTCAAGGTTGCAGGTGCTCAGGCTCTGCCCGACGCACTGCGTGACCCATGTCGCAAAGCTGACGTTGAACGTGTTTTTGAATATCCCGAAGGCATCGCCGGGGTTCGTGAGGAAAAAGGCAAGGGTATACTTCTCGCCGCCTTGAGCACCGAAGCTTGGCGGGGTGCTGCACAGGATTCGGACGAGCGAGGGCACGGAGATGACCGCAAACGCGGCGGCGCACGCCGCGATGAGCAGCGCGAAGCACGCGCCCTTTGTTATCCTGCCCGTGAAGTGCTCGCGCGGGACAAACGGGAAGAGGAGAATGAACGCGATATATATCCCCTTGGCAGGAGCAAGCAGCACAGCCGAGGCAAAAATCATCACGAACGCCAAGCGCTCCGCCGCCCTGTCCCCGTCGCTGAGGATAACGCGCAGCATTGCCGCGAACAACACGAGCGTGAGCGAGGTTATGAAGTTATCATACGAGAGGGATGCCGCCTGCTGAAGCGCCATCGGCACCAGCCCCGCCAGCCCGAACGTGACCTTGAAGCGCGGGGCGAGGCGTATGGCGAGGTGCAGACACGCGACGTAGAACAGCAGGTTGAAAAGCCGGCCGAGCATGAACGTTGTGACCCCGTTGAATGCGCACAGCCGCGCCAGAGAAAAGCCCAGCACCTGCGGCAGGTATTCCAGCGAGTAGGTCAGCGTCCACATCGTGGAGAGCGTGTCCATGTAAAGCGGTGCGGTTGTCTCAACATGCCCCCCCAGCTCGTTAATAATGCGCAGATACCCTGTACAAACATTGTTGTGGTTTGTAAAGCCCGTGAAGTCCGCGATGGAAGCGTCGCACGGAGAGCCGAAGAGCCGGTTCGTCAGCTCGACGGCAGCTTCAAAATGCGTGACCTCATCAGGGACGGAGATGGGCGTGATCGTGAAAAGAAAGAACAGCCCGAACACTCCGGCGAGTGCGGGGAAAAGCCGCTCCGGCGCAATTCGCGCCCGATAAGCAGCGCGAACGTGCCGAACACCACGGCGCTCAGAGAAAGGACGATGCCGGTCTCGTAATCATAGAGAGGGCCCGACACCTCCTGCGAGAAGCCCAGATTATACAGAAAGAGCAGAAGCTGTCCCGGACGCGCGGCTGTGCGCGCGGCAAAGAGCACGGCGATCACCGCCGCCCCCGCGCCGAGCATGAGTGCGCGCTTTTTCTTTGCATTCAGCGCGTTAATTTTCCTCAAAGGCGTCATTTATCCGTCCTCGTTTCTTCAGAATTACCCATGCGCAGCACAGCCTCGGCGCAGCGCATACCGTCCACGGCGGCGGAGCTTATGCCCCCCGCATAGCCCGCGCCCTCGCCGCAGGGGTATAGCCCGCGTATGCCGCTTTGCAGCGCGGCATCGCGCACGATGCGCACGGGGGAGGACGAGCGGGTCTCGGGCGCTGTCATGACGGCATCCGGCGCGTCAAACCCTGCCAGCCTTTTGCCGAGCGCGGGGAGCGCGTTTTCCAGCACGCGCGTGATGCGCGCGGGGAGCACGTCGTGCAAATCACACCAGACGACACCTGGGCGATAGCTCGGCATGACGGAGCGCGCCCCGCGGCTCGCCGTATGGGCGAGAAAATCACCGACGGTCTGCGCCGGGGCAAGGTAGTTATCCCCGCCGCAGCGATAGGCGGCGCGCTCTATCTCGCGCTGCCAGTACATCCCGCCGAGCGTGCTTTTGTCCGGGAAATCCTCCGGCACGAGCGTGACAAGCAGGGCGGAATTTGCGTTTTCCCCGTCGCGGCGGGAATAGCTCATCCCGTTCGTGACAACGCCGCCTGCCTCGGATGCGGCGGCGAAAACCTCCCCGCCGGGACACATACAGAACGTGTAGGCGCTCGTGCCGTCGGGCAGATGGACGCTGAGCGAGTAGTCCGCCGCAGGGAGCGGCGGGTGCGCCGCGCCGTACTGCGCGCGGTCGATGTCCGCTTGGCGGTGCTCTATGCGCACGCCCATGGAGAAGGGCTTGGGCTGCATCTCCACGCCCTGCGCGAGAAGCGTCTCGAACGTGTCGCGCGCGGAATGCCCCACGGCGAGTATGAGCGCATCGGTGTCAATGGTATACTGCCCGTCGGGGCTTGCTGCCACCGCGCCGCAAAGCCGCCCGTCATGCGTGACGAGCCGCTCCAGCCGCGTTTGGAAGCGCACCTCGCCCCCGTGGGCGAGGATGTCGGCGCGGATGCTCTGCACGATGCCGATGAGCACGTCGGTGCCGATATGGGGCTTTGCGTCATACAGCACGCTCTCGTCCGCGCCGTGCTCATAAAACTGCCGCAGCACCCAGAACATACGCCTGTCGTGCGTGCCGGTGTTGAGCTTGCCGTCGGAAAACGTGCCCGCGCCGCCCTCGCCGAACTGGACGTTGCACTCTGTATCCAGCGCGCCGCCGGAGCGGAACGCCTCCACCGCTTCTCTGCGCGAGAGTGCGTCGCGCCCGCGCTCGATGACTATGGGGCGCGCCCCTGCGCGCGCGAGCACGAGCGCGGCGAACATACCCGCCGGACCGAAGCCGACCACGACCGGGCGCTTGCCCGTGCCGTCAACATGGGGAATATCATACTCCGGCGGGGTGTAGACGGCAGCATCCGCGCTTTTCGCGCGGGCGATGACGCGCCCCTCGTCGTCCGCGACGGCCACGGCGGCGGAGCAGACATAGTGTATATCGTCCTTGCGCCGCGCATCGAGAGAGCGCTTGACGAGCGCAAGGGAGCTTATCGCATTCTCCGCTATGCGGAGCTTTTTTGCCGCGCGGCGGCGCAGGGCGGCAATGTCCTCGCCGGGGTCGAGCCGGAGGTTACGCACAACTATCATTCGCCTAGCCTCCCCGCGAGCCGCCCGCTCGCCCATGCCCATTGCAGGTTATACCCGCCGCAGTCGCCGTCAATGTCCAACAGCTCACCGCAGACGAAGAGGCGCGGCATAAACCAGCTTTGCAGCGTCTCAGGGTCAAAGCCGGAGGTGCGTATACCTCCGGCGGTCACCTGCGCGCTGTCGAAGCCCTCCGTGCCCGTCACGCGCAGGGAAAAGCCCTTGACCGCGTGAACGGCTGCATCAAGCTGCGTATCCGACAGCGAGGAGAGCGGCGCGGCGGCATCGAGGCGCGCATAGCGCACAAGCATACGCCCCAGACGGTTGTGGAGCATGCCGGTGAATATATCCCCGCAGGGGAGCGCCGGCAGAGCGCGGCAGCGGCGCGCGAGCATATCCGCGACCGCCGCCTGCTCATAGCCGCGCATGAAGTCGAGCGACAGCGTGAACCCGCCGCCCCCGGTGGAGACGGCGCGCGACACGTCAAACGCGGCGGGGCCGGACAGCCCCGTTTCCGTGAACTGTACCTCGCCGCAGCTTTGAGCGGTGACCTCTCCCCCCGCAAGCAGCGACAGCGCCGCATCCGCGCGCACGCCCTTGAGCGCGCGGGGGTATTCAGGGTCGGTGGTGAGCTGGACAAGAGCGGGGCACAGGCGCGTGCGCTTATGCCCAAGGGGTTTCAAAAGCTCATATCCGTCCACTACACCGCCGAGCCTTGCGCCCGCCGCGCCGCCGCAGGCGGCGATGACATAGTCGGCGGCAACATCCCCCGTATCCGTGCCGACGACATAGCCCGCGCCGTCGGCGGCGCGGGAGAGCGAGCGGGCGGACACGCCGCAGCGCATTTCCACCCCCGCGCGCTCCAGCGCGAAGCGCAGCACATCAGCCACACTGTTGGCGGAGTTGGAGAGCGGGTAAACCCGCCCGCCGTGCTCCGTCACCGTGACAAGACCGAGCGCATGGAAAAAGTCGAGCGCATCCTGCGGCGTGAAGCGCGAGAGCGCAGGGAGCGCAAACTCGGCATTTTCCCCGTGGTAATTTGCCGCGCACGCGCCGGTGTTTGTGAGGTTGCAGCGCCCGTTGCCCGTTGCAAGGAGCTTGCGCGCGACACGCTGCTGACGCTCAAGCAGGATAATGCGCCGCCCGCTCTCCGCCGCCGTCAGCGCCGCCATCATGCCGGACGCGCCGCCGCCTATGACCACTACTGTTTCCATGCCATGCCCTCGTTTTCATCAATAATAGCTAATTATAACAAGAAGAGGAGTAATAATCAAACACAAATAAAGACAGGGGAGAAAAATGCCCCCCTGTCTCGATATATCGGTTCACAGCTTCTTTTCAAGCGCTTCGAGCCGCTGCTTCAGCTCGGCAAGCTCCTCGCTCATCGGGTCGCGGACGCTGACCTGATCGACCTCGGTGGCGTAGTCCACCTTCTGCCCCGCGATGCGCACGACCCTTGCCGGGATGCCGACCGCCGTGCTGTCCGGCGGGACCTCGCTGAGCACCACGGAATTTGCCGCAATACGGCTGTTGTCGCCGACCTTGAACGGCCCCAGCACCTTGGCTCCCGTGCCGATGAGCACATTGTTTCCTATCGTCGGGTGGCGCTTACCGGTATCCTTACCGGTGCCGCCGAGCGTGACGCCGTGGTACAGCAGGCAGTCGTCCCCTATCTCCGCCGTCT
>CAVGKI010000068.1:0-9906 GCA_963629655.1 Butyricicoccaceae bacterium
GGGAGGGTATGTCATCGAATACTCCGCCGACGGCATAATGTGGGAGCACGCTGCCGACTACACGCAGAATTATGTCAGCGTCCTCAAGTGGAATGAGGTCACGCCCGACGCAATGACCGTGCCGCGCTATGTGCGCATAACGGGCGACGGCGGGGCGTATCTGGGCGAGGCTGCATTCATCGACGGCGACGGGGAGCTTATTCCCGCCTCCGGCATCGCGGATGCCGCCGTGCTCACAGACGAGCAGTCCACCGTGCCCAAGCGGCAGAATTTCCTCAATTCCAGCTATTTTGATGAGATATACCATGCCCGCACGGCGTGGGAGCAGCTCAACGGCGTATATCCCTACGAGCTGTCGCACCCGCCGCTGGGCAAGCTCATCATCGGCATCGGCATCAGCCTGTTCGGCATGACCCCGTTCGGCTGGCGCTTCATGGGGACGCTGTTCGGCGTGCTCATGCTGCCGCTGATGTACGTTTTCGCAAAAAAGCTTTTCGGCGGGCGCGCCGTGCCGAGCACCGTGACGGCGGTGTTCGCGGCGGATTTCATGCACTTTGTGCAGACGCGCATTGCCACCATCGACACATACAGCGTGTTTTTTATCATGCTGATGTATCTTTTCATGTACCTTTTCATCGCGCGCGCCGACGGTGGCGACGAGCGCCGCGCACTGCGGTGTCTGGCGCTTTCGGGCGTGAGCTTCGGCTTGGGTGCGGCATCGAAGTGGACATCTGTCTATGCCGGCGGAGGGCTCGCGGTCATCTGGGCGGCATACTGGGTGCTGCACAGGGAGCGCGGCTTCAAGGCGTTTGCGAAAAACGCGCTGTTTTGCATGGGCTTTTTCGTGCTCATCCCCGCACTCATTTACTATCTCAGCTATACGCCCTACGGCACAGCATCGGGGCTGAGCGCGCCGGGCATGTACTTCACGGGCGAGTATGCGCGCATCGTGCTTGAAAACCAGCAGTTCATGTTCAATTACCACTCCGGGCTCGTTGCGGAGCACCCGTATTCATCCGTGTGGTATCAGTGGATGCTCGACATTCGCCCGATACTTTATTATCTCGACTATTTTGACGATGGCACGCGCTCCAGCTTCGGCGCGTTCGTCAATCCGGCGCTGTGCTGGGGCGGGCTGATAAGCCTTTGTGTGCTGCTGTATACGGCGATCTTCCGCCGCGACAGAATGGCGGCGTTCATCCTTGCGGGATATCTGGCGCAGCTTCTGCCGTGGGTGCTCGTCAAGCGCCTCACGTTTGAGTATCACTATTTCCCCTGCACGGTGTTTCTGCTGCTGTCGCTGGGGTACTGCTTCAAGCTTATACGTCTTGGCAGCAGGCGGTGGCGGTGGTATCTGGGCGGGTTTGCGGCTTTGTCCGCCGCGCTCTTTGTGCTGTTCTACCCCGCGCTGTCCGGGCTCGTGGTCAATAATGCCGCCGCGACAAAGCTGCTTGGCTGGCTGCCGACATGGCCGTTTTGACCGGCGCATCCGAGCCTTGGCGTGTTCCGCCCCAAGGGAATGCATTCGCTCCCCTTGGGGTGATTTAATAGAATAATAGAATCACTATAAACAATAGGAGGCGCGGCATGAAAACTGTCGGCATCGTTGCGGAATACAATCCCTTTCACTTCGGGCATGAGTATCATATAAAGAAAACACGCGAGCAGATAGGGGAGGAGTGCGCCGTTGTGTGCGCCATGTCGGGCGATTTTGTCCAGCGCGGCGAGGCGGCGATATACTCCAAGTTCGCCCGCGCCGAGGCAGCGGTGAAAAGCGGGGTTGACCTTGTCGTTGAACTGCCCGTGCCGTGGGCGCTCTCGTCGGCGGAGGGGTTTGCGCGCGGCGCGGTCGCGCTGCTGGGCGCTGTCGGCGCTGAATATCTCAGCTTCGGCAGCGAGGCGGGGGACATTGCGCCGCTGCGCGCGCTTGCGGATATCCTCGCCGCGCCGGAGACAAACGACAGAATAAGAGAGCGCCTTGCCGCCGATGCGACGCTCTCCTACGCCGCCGCGCGGCAGCTCGCCGTGCGCGATGCGGCGGGGGACAAAGCCGCGCTTCTGGAGCAGCCGAACAACATCCTCGCCGTGGAGTATCTAAAGGCAATATCCGCGCTCTCGCTCAATATTACGCCCATGACCGTCGCGCGCGAGGGCGCGGCGCATGACGGGGAGAGCGCCGGCGGCGCGCGCGTGCGCTCCGCAATGGACATTCGCCGCGCCATAGCGCAGGGGGCGGATATTGCCGCGCTCGTGCCGCCCTCCGCCGCCGCAGTGTATACGCGCGAGCGGGAGCAGGGCAGGGCGCAGGATCGCGAACGGATGGAGCTTGCGGTGCTGTCGCGTCTGCGCATGCTGCCGGAGGAGGCATTTGCCGCCCTGCCGGACGCGCAGCACGGTGTGGGTGCGCGCCTTTATGAGGCGGCACGGCGCGAGGCGAGCCTCAATGCCGTCCTCGCCGCCGCAAAAACGAAGCGCTACGCCCTCGCGCGCATACGGCGTATGTGTATGTGCGCCGCCGTCGGCATCACCGCCGACATGAGCGCCGGAACGCCGCCGTATATCCGCGTGCTCGCCGCGACGGAGCGAGGCTGCGCCGTTTTGCGCGCGCTCGGCGAAAATGGCGAGGGCACTCTCCCGGTGATAACAAAGCCCGCGTCGGTGAAGGCGCTTCCTGCGGAATGCACACGGGTGTTCGCCACCGGCGCATACGCCCATGACCTCTTTGCCCTCTCGTTTGCCGCCGAACAGGAGCGAAAAGGGGGCAATGACTGGCGTATCAGCCCTAAAATTGTGAATAATCCCTAAAATCCGTGCAAATTTTCTTTTAATTTAGTGAGATACATTTATTGCAATTTGCCGCGCCATAGTGCATAATCATAATATCGCAACGGGAATACATATGTCCGTGATGTGCGGACATCTCCCGACGCGTGAATATTATCTATGGAGGGACATACATGAAAAAGATAATCGCAATGGTTCTGGCGCTCTGCATGGTTTTTGCACTGTGCGCCTGCGGCAGCAGCTCCGCCCCCGCCGCGTCCGACGCTTCCGCGTCCGATGCCTCCGCAGCCGGCACTTCCGCGTCCTCGTCCGCCGAGAAGGTCGTCAAGATAGGCGTTTTCGAGCCGACATCCGGCGACTCCGCCTCCGGCGGCAAGAAGGAAGTCCTCGGCATGCAGTACGCCAACTCCGAGACTCCCACTGTTGACATCAACGGCGAGACATATAAGGTCGAGCTTGTTCTTGCAGACAACGGCTCTTCCACCGATAAGGCGCCTTCCGCCGCGTCCGACCTCGTGAGCAAGGGCGTTTCCATCGTCCTCGGCTCTTACGGCTCCGGCGTTTCGATGGCAGGCGGCCCCAAGTTTGAGGAGGCGGGCATCGCCGCCGTCGGTGTCACCTGCACCAACCCCAACGTTACCGCAGGCAACGACTATTACTTCCGCATCTGCTTCCTTGATGACTTCCAGGCAAACGTTCTTGCGAGCTTTGCCATAGAGAAGTTCGACGCAAAGGTTGCCTACTGCCTCGGCGAGAACGGCAACGAGTATGACCAGGGTCTGATCAGCTTCTTCACCAAGGTGTTCGAGGCTAACGGCGGCAAGGTCATCACCGACTCTTTCCCCACCAACAACGCTGACTTCGCCTCTTACCTCAACAAGGCCAAGAGCGAGGGCGCAGACGTTATCTTCACTCCCGTCTCCATCGCTTACGCGACCCAGATAATCTCCCAGGCGGCTTCCCTCGGCATTGAGGCGCCCATCCTCGGCTCCGACACGCTCGACGACAACATGGTTCTCGCCGCCGCAAAGGATACCAATATCCAGCTCTATGTCTCCACCTTCTATCAGGAGGGCGGCGCACCTGCTTTCGATGACGGCATCAAGGCTTACATCAATAACGACTCCACCGCCAAGGATGCCAACGGCGGCAACGACACCATCGCCGCTGTCACCGCAATGGGCTACGACGCTTACTACGTCGCACTTGAGGCGCTGAAGGCAGCCGGCTCCACCGACCCCGCAGCCGTCAAGGCCGCTCTGCCCGGTGTCACCTATCAGGGCGTTTCCGGCGCTATCGCGTTTAACGAGATCGGCGATGCCATCCGCGACACCGCGTTCATCAAGACCTCCGACAACGCCGCCGGCGTGTGGACGCTTGAGACGCAGCAGACCGGCTTTGCCGATGTCGGCTGATTTCGATTCGGATAGTATCAAAACAAAGCTTGGCGGGGGAGTCCCCCGCCAAGCGGCGTATTTTGTGCCGTGCAGCACGGCGCTTTGTCCTATTGCCGGGTGTGCTGAAAAGTGCCGCACCCGTCGGCTTTTTTCAGGGCAATAGCGCATAATGCGGCAAGGACAGCTGGCGAGAGAATTTGGGTTCTGATGACGGCACTTTTTTGCAGGAATACTTTGTGTATTTCAAGAAAAAGTGACTAAATCAGAGCGCAAATTATCCGTCAGATGCCGCAGGCGTATTATGCGGTATTGCCTTGGAACACCTGCGGAAAAAGGAGGAAACCTTGTGGAATATATGATTTCGGTCCTGCTGTCCGGTATCGCGGTCGGCGGACAGTATGCGCTTATAGCCATCGGATATACGATGGTCTACGGCATACTTCGTCTTATCAACTTTGCCCACGGCGATGTGTTCATGGTCGCGGGTCTTATGGGTATCTATTTTGCCGCGTCCATGCCGCTGTACATTGCCCTGCCGCTCGTGCTCGTTATGACGGTCGTGCTCGGCTTTGTCATTGAGCGGCTGGCATATAAGCCGCTGCGCACCGCGCCGAGAATGTCCGTAATGATCTCCGCCATCGGTGTCAGCTACTTTTTGCAGAACACAGCCACCTACATAACCGGCGGTCAGCCCATGACCTACCCCACCATTTCCTGGCTCGCCAAGACCGTGGACATTGCCGGCACGCCCACAAAGCTCGTCGTGCTCATCACGCCGTTCATCGTCGTACTGCTCGTGCTTGCGCTGACGCAGCTTATCAACCATACGAAGATAGGCATGGCGATGCGCGCCGTGTCGAGGGATTTTGAAACCGCGCGGCTGATGGGCATAGAGATAAACAAGGTCATTTCCGTCACGTTTATCATCGGCTCTGCGCTTGCCGCCGTCGGCTCTGTGCTCTACTTCACCTGCTACCCCGCCGTCACGCCCACCGCCGGCGCTCTGCCCGGTCTTAAGGCGTTCGTCGCGGCGGTGTTCGGTGGGATAGGCTCTGTCCCCGGCGCGGTCATCGGCGCGTTCATTATCGGCATCTGCGAAAACCTCATCAAGAGCACGGACTACACCGTGTTCTCCGATGCGTTCACTTTCGCGCTGCTCATCATCATCCTTGTGTTCAAGCCCACAGGTCTTTTCGGCGAAAAGACTGCGGATAAGGTTTGAGGAGGTGTGCGGATATGCTTAACGAAAACGGCAAAAAAACCGCACGCACGGCGTGGCTGTGGCTCGCCGGTGCGCTCGCGTTCATCGTGCTGCTTGAAAACATCACGCTCATTTTTCCCTCAGCCCCCGCTATATTAAAGCCCACCAGCCAGCTCTTCACCGTGCTGAAAAAGGCGGCGGTGTACTCGCTCGTCGCGGTGTCGATGAACCTGCTCAACGGCTTTACGGGGCTGTTCTCTCTCGGTCAGGCGGGCTTCATGCTCCTCGGCGCGTATACCTACGCCATTCTCACCGTGCCCCTCTCCGCCAAGGATCAGGTCTATTACCTCTACGGCGGCTCGGCGGTAAAGTTTTCGCTTCAGGATATGTTCGGCGCGGTCTTCGGCAATGCCGGCGTGGGCAGTGCGGTCAGCATGATATTGAGCGTGCTTGTCGCGCTCATCGCGGCGGGGCTTGTGGCGGCGTTCTTCGCGTGGCTTATCGGTCTGCCGGTGCTGCGCCTGAAAAGCGACTATCTCGCCATCGCCACGCTCGGCTTTGCCGAGATCCTGCGCGCCATTTTCCAGTGGCAGAAGCTCGGCCCCGTGACGAACGGCGCAAATATGCTCAAAAGCTTCCCGACCTTTACCGGCTTCAACATCAAGTCTGCCTCCGGCAGCACGGTGCTGTATCTGTCCACGTTTGTGCCGTTTCTGCTCTCCGCGCTGTGCATCGCGCTCATCGTCCTGCTCGTCAACTCCACCTACGGGCGCGCGTTCAAGGCGATACGCGACGATGAGGTCGCAGCGGAGGCAATGGGCATAAACCTTGCCAAGCACAAGATGCTCTCCTTTGTCACAAGCTCGTTCTTTGCCGGTGTGGGCGGCGCACTGTTTGCCATGTATGTTGCCAACGCACAGGCAAAGGTGTTCACCTCGACCATGACGTATGAGATACTGCTCATCGTCGTCATCGGCGGAATAGGCTCCATCTCCGGCAGCGTTATTGCAACGTTCCTTTATGTTGCCTGCTCGGAGTGGTGGCTGCGCTTCCTCGATACGGAGTCGTACATCGGCGCGTTCAAGGTGCCGCTTTTGAGAAACGGCTTCCGCATGGTCGTGTTCTCCGTGGTTATTATGATAGTCGTGCTCTTCTTCCGTCAGGGCATCATGGGCGACCGTGAGCTGCCGGAGGTTATCGCCGGATGGCGTGCAAGGGCAAAATCACGCAAGGGCAGCAAGGAGGCGGCGGCAAATGAGTAAGGAAATACTGAAAGTCGAAAATGTCACCATGCAGTTCGGCGGCGTTGTCGCCGTGAACAACCTCAACCTCACTGTCAAGGAGGGGGAGATATGCTCTCTCATCGGTCCTAACGGCGCGGGCAAGACCACGGCGTTCAACTGCGTCACCGGCGTGTACCAGCCGACAAACGGCGCGGTGACGTTCGAGGGCAATGTGATAGTGCGCGGCACGCCCAAGGGCAAGATGAAAAAGGAATACGCCGGGGAAAATGCGGGGCTTTACGCCGCAGAGAGCGTCATTGACCCGACCCCGGACGAGATAACCAAGCGCGGCATTGCCCGCACGTTCCAGAACATCCGCCTGTGGAAGAGCATGACGGTGTTTGAAAACGTGCTCGTGGCAAAGCATATGAACAGCGGCAGCGGCTTCTTCTCCGCCGCGTTCCACGCGAATAAGGCGGCGGAAAAGCGTATGCGCGAGGAGACAATGGCGCTGCTGGAGGAGCAGGGACTGGACAAGTATAAGGACGAGATCGCAACAAGTCTGCCCTACGGGCTTCAGCGCAGGCTTGAGATCGCCCGTGCCCTCGCGGCAGAGCCGCGCCTGCTGCTGCTCGATGAGCCGGCAGCGGGCATGAACCCGCAGGAGACCATCGAGCTGTCGGAGTTTATAAAGCAGATACGCGACAAGCACAAGCTCACCGTGCTGCTCGTGGAGCACCATATGGATCTTGTCATGAACATTTCGGATTACATCTATGTCATAGATTTCGGCAGACTCATATCCGAGGGTGTGCCGAGCGTTGTACAGAACGACCGCCGCGTCATAGACGCATATCTGGGGGTGAGCGAGGATGAGTGATGTTATACTCAGCGTAAAGGACCTGCAAGTCAGCTACGGCGGCATTGAGGCGGTCAAGGGCATATCCTTTGACGTGCCGGAGGGCAAAATCGTCACGCTCATCGGTGCCAACGGCGCGGGCAAGTCTACCACGCTCAAGGCGATCGCCGGTCTCGTCAAGCCCGGCGCGGGCACGATAGAGTTCAGGGGCGAGAGCATAGGCGGTAAGGATTCGTCCGACATTGTCTCCCGCGGGGTCACGCTCGTCCCGGAGGGGCGGCGCGTGTTCTCAAATATGTCCGTGCTGGAGAACATCAAAATCGGCGCATATCTGCGCAAGGACGATCTCAGCGAGGACATCGAGTGGGTGTATTCGCTCTTCCCGCGCCTCAAGGAGCGCTCGTGGCAGCTCGCCGGGACGCTCTCCGGCGGTGAGCAGCAGATGCTCGCCGTGGCGCGCGCGCTGATGAGCCGCCCGCAGGTCATCATGATGGATGAGCCGTCGCTCGGTCTTGCGCCTCTCGTCGTCAAGGGTATCTTTGATATTATCAAGGAGATAAACAAGAAGGGCGTCACCGTCCTGCTCATTGAGCAGAACGCGAACATGGCGCTCAAAACAGCGGACTTTGCCTACGTGCTCGAAACCGGGCGCATAACCCTCTCCGGCACAGGCGCAGAGCTCCTCACCAACGAAGAGGTCAAGAAAGCATACCTCGGGAAATAAGACGGATTTTCCGCAAGCTGCTGACCGTGCTGTGTACCTCGGTCGGCTGGGTGCTGACATTATGAATATGCGCAAAAGCCGATGAATAAGCAGGAGGAAAGCATATGCACGATTGGAAAACGGATTACTACCGTATGACAGGCACAAGATGGAGCTTTGGATTAAAAAGCTCCATCACGCTGCTCGTTTCGCATCAAATCAGATATGTGAAGCTGTGGCGCGCGGCGAATAAAACTATGACACCGCTGCGGAGAATAAGACTGCTCATCTATGCGAGAAAATATGGATTGGAGATTTCTCCAAATGCTGAGATCGGAGAAGGACTGTATCTCGGTCATCCATACAATATTACCGTAGGCGGGGGGGTAAACTAGGTAACTATGTAAATTTGCACAAAGGCTGTACCATCGGTGCCGAAAATCGAGGAAAGCGCAGTGGTGCGCCCGTTCTGGGCGACCGTGTATGGGTTGGGATAAACGCAACGGTCATCGGCGGTGTCAGAATAGGGAATGATGTGATGATTGCCCCCAACAGCTTTGTTAATTTTGACGTTCCCGACCATTCGATTGTTATTGGAAATCCGGGTACGATCCATCATAAGAAAAACGCAACAGAGGGCTATATCGCCTTTTGCAATGAAGAATAATTGCCGAAGACATTGATGACATATACAAAAAAGGTATTGTCGTATGCAGAATAGTATTAGGAGGGCAGCCAACATGAAGCCTATAATGTATAAACTTGGGGGGGTACAGAAAGAACTGAAGCGCATAGACGTTTACGCGAATTGCAGCAGAAGCAATATGCAGTGCTGCAAAGTGTTAACGAGATATGCGTAAAGCACGATATCGTGTTTTATTTGGCTTATGGAACCCTGCTCGGTGCAGTGCGCCATTCAAAGTCTATACCGTGGGACTACGATATAGATATTATGATGGAACGAAAAGAGTTTGAGCGCTTTAGAACCTATGTCCATGAGCTTTCTGAAGAGTTGAAGCTATGGGACGTGTGCTACAGCTCTATAGAATATGCCGGGCTATCACGTGTCATAAAGCCGGGGGATTCTGTGCTTGGAGATGTACATGTAGATATATTTGTGCTTGATTTTGCGCGCAATGCATCACCGATACAGGGGCGGCTTAGAGGAGCGCTCTGCCGCTTTTTGAACATCGCGAAGCTCAGCAAGTCGGAAAAGGATATTATTTACGAACATTTCAAAGATAACCAAGGAAAAAAATTCATTGTTTTCCTTGGTGAAATATTGGGTAAGATATTTGGCGGCGCAAGAATTGAAAAATGGGTCTACCGCCTCGCGGTGAGTGCCGAGCCGACAGAGTGGCTGCTGACACTTGAATCGCCTGCCAAACCTATGAGACGAGAATTATTTTCAGGTGTGAAGCAACTTGAATATGAAGATTCGATGTTTTCCGTGCCTGCTGGGTATGAGCTTTTGCTGAAACAGTGGTACGGCGATTATTGGGAAATACCGAAAGCGGGAAAGCAATGGCTGCTGGAAGAGCAGATAGAAGAATGTTAAGACAATACCGCATAATGCGGCAAGGATAGCTGGCGGAGAATTTGTATTCTGATTATACAATAAAACTGATTTAATAAGTTACGCCAATACGCAAAAGGCATAAGTGCGCATTAACCGTATTAGGGCATGTTTGAAAAACGACAGAACGCTCAACCGGCGGATCTTTTTGCGCCGCTCTGCG
>CAVGKI010000069.1:0-9877 GCA_963629655.1 Butyricicoccaceae bacterium
GGCTAACATCAACCGCGCTTCTGTTATTGCCGGTTATTCCCTCGGTCTGAACTTCGGCTTGGCTGTTCCTTGGGTACCGGTCACCAACAACGTCCTTTGCGCCAGCTACTTCGGCACAGACGTCAGCGCCGGCGGTTTCCTCGGTCTGTTCGTTTCCATCGTTTTCATCGTTGTCGGTATGCTTTACATCAAGTGGTACGAGAAGCGTCTTGCTGCGGCTGGCAAGGGCTACCTCCCTGCGTACGGCACCGGCGCTCTTGAAGAAGAGGAGTCAGACGATGATGACACCAAGAAAGGACCTCACTGGGTCCTCTCCGTTATCCCCATGCTCATTCCTATACTTGTCCTGAATATCTTTAAGGTCAAGGTTGAGCTTGCGCTTCTCTGCGGCGTTCTTGCAGTTGTTATTCTGCAGTTTAAGTACCTCCCCCACGACTGGGATGCCAACCGCAAGGCAGTCAGCGACTCCATATCCATGTGCATGACCACCCTCATCAATGCTGCGGCTATTGTCGGCTTCGGTGCGGTCGTCCAGAACTGCCCTGGTTATGCCACTGCAGTTGACAGCATCCTCTCCTACGAGGGCAGCCCACTCATGATCACCTTTGTTGCCACCAACCTCATTGCCGGTATCGCAGGCTCTTCCTCCGCCGGTCTTGTTCTCGCCGCTCCTGTTTTGCAGCAGGCAGCTACCATGACAAATGCAGCGGTGTTCCACAGAACCACCGTTCTGGCCTCTCTTGGTCTCGACTCTCTGCCCAATGCAGGCTTCCTTCAGACCGAGTGCACTGTCGCGGGCGTGAAGTTCAAAGATGTTTATTTCCCTGTCATCTTTGCTCTGACTGTCGTGCTGACCATACTGCGCTGCCTGCTCTACATGGGTCTTGCTGCTGCTTTCGGTCTTGCCTGATCGCGTGACCGGGATCATATAAAAAGAAAAATAGATTCAAATAAAAGTCCGTGGCTTTTGAGAAATCAAAAGTTCCGGGCTTTTAACAGAAGTTGCCCTTCACCATTTTCTTCGGATAGTTTAACAGTCGATCGTGAACTAAGTACTTGCCCATACGCAGTGAGGCGGCACCAAGCGGTTTATGGACAGCAGAAACACTGACAGACACCTCGGCAATTTCGGAGCACTCATAGATAATGACACGATGTCCGTAATGCAGGTGGCGCCGGTGTTTGATAACAACCGCAGTCTGCTGTTTGATATGGATGCTGACCAACTGAAAAATACAGACTGGTGCATCAGCACATGTGCTCCGTGTTTTGGTACTGACTTCATCTCAACGGCAAGAGGTATGCTGACAGATGATATACGTAAGGATGTTGAAGCGCTACGCGATTTCAGCTTTGAGCAGCACCCGAAGATAAAAGCGGAAGAGGCGCGGCTCGAGGCGCTGTCGACGATAGTGCGTGAGCAGGTGAAAAGAATATTGGATTAAGGCAGTACTGTATATTCCGTGTTGCCTTCCGGAGAACAGATATTACAGCGGTTTGTTCGAATCCTGTCGGGCATACCAAGATTGTCAGCCAATTTTGATGGGGCTGTCTCAAAATGCGAATTGTAAGAGAATAGCCCTCTTCAAAAGTTAGATAAAATCCGTTAAAATCCTGTTTCAATGGGATTTTAACGGATTTATTGTTGGGCTAATTTTTAGAGAATTCTATTTTGAGACAGCCCCATCAAGGCTTTCCGGGCTCAAAAGGCTCGGAAATTTTTTTATTTTTCCATTGATGACAAATGCCGTTTTCGAGCGACTTATAAACTGTACCCATAAAAATGGACAGGAAGAAAAACGAAAATCCAAGAAACAGGACAAAAGCGGTTCCTGAAAAAGATGGCGGTACCCAGAGGTTTGTACAGGCAGCTTTTCAAAAACCCATGAAGCTGGACAGACTGCAATTTAGAATCCATAAAAATAGACATCCACCCAAAATACGACCCCTGTAAACTGGACAAAATAGCTTTTGACACGTGTTCGGATTGAGAATAGAATTATCTTTGTCGTGGTCAAGTATAATGGTAACAGTATGCGCCGATGAAATATCCACAATTTGGCGCAGGCACGGGAGGAAAATGAAAATGAGCGATAATACAGACTAATACCAAGACTACAACAACCACAGCCGTCACGACCACCCGGCTCGCGGCATACGCCGCGCATCTGCGCGAGGGGGAGCACAGCGCGGGGACGATAGAGAAATATCTGCGCGATGTGGGGGCGTTCGGGCGCTGGCTGGGTGCGCGGGAGCTGACAAAGGATAACGCCATCGCGTGGAAGGAGCACCTGAGCGCGGCGGGATACGCGCCGGACACTGTTAACTCCATGCTCTCGGCGCTCAACGGCTTCTTTGCGTTCATCGGGCGGGAGGACTGCCACGTGAAGTTTCTGCGCATACAGAAGAAAATGTTCCGCGCGGCGGCAAAGGAGCTGACACAGGAGGAGTATACGCGCCTCGTGCGCGCGGCGGAGATTCAGGGCGATACGCGGGCGGCGCTGCTGCTGGAGACGATATGCGCGACCGGCGTGCGCGTGAGCGAGGTGAAATACATAACCGTGGAGGCGGCGCACGCGGGGATAGCGGAGGTGGCGCTCAAGGGCAAGATACGCACAATAATCATTCCGGGCAAGCTGAGGAAAAAACTGCTGAAATATGCGAAGAAAAGAAAAATCGCCACCGGCGAGATATTCCTCTCCAAGGGCGGAAAAAGCCTCGACCGGCGGCGGATATGGGCGATGATGAAGGCGCTGTGCAAGGCGGCGGGAGTGGAGAGCGGCAAGGTGTTTCCGCACAATCTGCGCCACCTGTTCGCCCGCTGCTTCTACGCGGTCAGCCACGACATTGCCAAGCTCGCTAACATCCTCGGACACAGCAGCATAGAGACGACGCGCATATATCTCGTTACCACGAGCAGCGAAAATGCCGAGCAGATGGAACAGCTCGGCTTGGTGTCATAGTATTATGGGACAAAATACTTGATTTTGTCTTATCAAAAGTGTGTTGAATCATAAAGCAGATTTAATAGTAGCATAAATTGGCGGAATTATCAATAGCTTTTTAGACAAAATACTTGATTTTGTCCCCATTTCAAATTGGATTGCAAGTGTGAACAACAAATACTAATTCAGAGTATGCTTTAATATAGCATATATCGGCAGATAGTGCAATACATTGAACAAAATTCTTGAATATCATTTCCAAAATGGTACAGAAAGCAGGCTCACACTGCGAGATTTTAAGTGTGAGCCAAAAAGTCATGTGTAATCATGTATAATTGTGTCAAATTTCAGGAGGTCGATGATTGACCTTCTGTTTTTTATTGCCTTTGCGAGGACAAAATCAAGTATTTTGTTCAAAACCCGTAAGAAAGCGTGTAAACAACAGCAAACTCGAAGAAATGACGAGTGAAGAAAAAATGAAGCAAGGCAAAGGCGGGAATGGGAAAATGAACGGACAGATGTATGCATACTTCTGTATTGACAGCGAGGAGCAGCGCGGGCACTGCGCCGAGGTTGCGCGGGATTACGCCGTGCCGGAGGAGCGCGTGTTTATAGATGTCTACCGTCCCGACAGTGCGAGGACGGAATATGAGAAGCTTTGCAAGACACTCACCGACAGCGACACGCTCGTCATAGAGCGGCTCGACCAGCTAGGCGACACACTGGAGGATGTCGCGGCGGCGTGGCGGAGAATAACGAAGGGCTGCGGTGCGGCGGTGGTAACAGCGGCGCTGCCGGAGGTGGACACGCGGCGGGAAAGCGGCATCGCGCCGGAGGATATGGTCGCGGCGCTGCTGGAATACATCAGTCAAAACACGCACACGTTCCAGCGCCGCAGACAGGCGGACGGCATAGCCGCGGCAATGGCGCGCGGCGTGCGCTTCGGCAGACCGCGCAAGGAGCTGCCGGAGAACTTCGAGACCGTGAGCGAGCAGTGGCGGCAGGGTATGCTGTCCAGCCGCGCGGCGGCAAAGGAGCTGGGCATAAGCCAGTCAAGCTTCATGCGCTGGTCAAAGGAAGCGCAGCAGATGAAGCAGCAATGACACTAACAGCGAAACGGAGAACGTTAAAATATGTGGGAAGATTGGGAAAAGATACGCAGGCGGAAAATCATATGCAACATTGTCCTTGCCGTGCTTGCAGTGATTATACTGTTGGGGCTGGCGCTGGCAATGCGGATGGTGCAGGAGCGCGCAGGTGCGCAGGACGCACAGCTTGCCGAGGTATACACGCAGCAGCAGGAGCAGCAGGCAGCTGCGCGGCAGGAGGGTGTGGACACCATCAACGCCGAGTATGAAAAGGATATGCAGACCGTGGCGGATTATCTGCCGGGCATAGTCTGCTGGGGTGACAGCCTGACCGCAGGAACGACGAACAATGTGTCGTACCCCTATGTGCTGCAAAAATATATAAACGCATATATCTGCGACATATATACCTTCAGCGCATCTATCGACAATGCGCAGGACTATGCCTACCTCAAATGGGACGACTATAAGGTCAGCATCCCGGTGGTGAACATGGGCGCGGGCGCGGAGGACACAAACACGGTTCTCGGGCGCGCCGGCGTTGTGCCGTATGTCACGGCGGCGGATATGACCATACCCGCCGGGACGGAGCCGGTGGAGATCACGCTTGTCAGCCAGAACGGCAACAGCGTCGCCCCGCTGACGGGCGGGAGCGTCGGCGTGAACAACGTCACCATCGACGGCATAGAGGGCAAGCTTACGCTGCGCTCGGAGTCAAACTACGGCTATGCATCGAGCAAGTATTACTTCACCCGTCTTGAAGCCGGCAGTGAAACGCTCATCCCTGCGGGGACGGTCATTACCACCGCCGCCACGGATATGTACAAAGATTATATCCATGTTGTCTGCATCGGCACATACGGCGGGTATGACGGCGATGCAACGAAGCTTGTGGAGCAGACAAAGGCGCTTCTCTCGCGCCAGACGCAGAACAGCGACCGCTACATCGTGCTGGGGCTGTGCTCCAACGGCTCATGGCTGTACAACACGATGAGAAAGCTCGACGCGGTGGACACCGCGATGATGCAGGAGTTTGGCGACCGTTACATAAACGTGCGCAAATACCTGTGCGAGGAGGGTATGACGGACGCGGGACTGACCAAGTCGAATCAGGATCAGCTCGACATAGTGTACGGCATGGTGCCGCAGAGCTTCCGCAGCAGCGCCGACGACGGCACGCTCAACAGCACGGCGTATCAGCTTCTCGGCAAGCTGATATATGACCGTATGGACAGCCTCGGCTACTTCGACGAGGTGACGGACGAATTGTACATAGACGAGACTATACGCCTGCTCCAAAAAGAGGATCCGGCTTATCTCGACAACATAGCGAGCAGCCTGAAGTGAGGTGCTGACAATGGAAGAAAGAAGAAACGAAAGCGGACTGAAAATAGACCTGATGGAGCTGGCACAGGTGCTTTTGAGCAAGGTGCTTGTGCTTATAGTGGCGGCGCTGATCGCCGGCGCGGCGGCGCTGGGCTATACGCTTTTCGGCATGAAGCCGAAGTATGAGGCAACGACGACGCTGTATGTCAACAACAGCTCCGTCTCTGTCGGCTCGCTGAACTTCAGCGTGTCCTCCACCGGGGTGAACACGTCGGACGCGCTCGTGCCTACATATATCCTTATACTCAAATCGCGCACAACGCTGGAGGACGTGATAGCGGCGGCAAACCTCAATTACACCGCTTCTCAGCTTTCGGGTATGATAAGCGCGCAGTCGGTGTCCGGCACGGCGGTGTTCACCATCTCGGTCGAGAGTGAGAACCCCGTCGAGGCGGAGCTTATCGCCAACACAATCGCACAGGTGCTGCCGGACAGAATAACGGAGATAGTGAACGGCAGCTCCGTGCGCATAGTGGACTATGCCATTGTCCCGACGCAGCGCTCATCACCCAGCTACACCGACAACACCATGATGGGCATGCTGATAGGGCTTGTGCTGAGCGCGGCAGCCGTTGTGCTGCAATATATCATCAAGCAGCAGACCAGTGATGTCGTCGCCTCGGCGGACGACCTCAAGGCGCTCTACCCGGATATCCCCGTGCTGGCGCTCATCCCGGATATGCATATGAGCGAGAAGAAAGGGTATTACTACTACTCGTCCTACTACGGCGGAAAGGGGGACGTGAGCAATGGCTAATAAAAAAGCCGCCCCGAGTACACCGAGCGCTGCGAGCGCTTCAACGCCGCGCAAGACCCGCGAGCCGAGCCGAGAGCCTATTTGCGAAAATCTGCGCTTTTCGGCAAAGGAGGCGTTTAAGCGCCTGAGGACAAATCTTGTGATGTCCTTTGACGAGAGCGAGGGCGTATGCCACGTGATAGGCGTGACGAGCGCGCAGCCCGGCGAGGGGAAGAGCACCATATCGCTCAACCTTGCCTATTCTCTGGCAGAGCTGGAGAAGCGTGTGCTGCTCATTGACGCGGATATGCGTCACCCATCCATAAATGTGAAGCTCGGCACGGCGCGCGCGCCGGGACTGAGCAACCTGCTGGGAGACACCAACTCCATCTCCGCTGCCATGCAGGAGTACAGCAGCAGCACGGACGGGACGAGCTTCGACATAGTTCCCGGCGGGGATATACCGCAGAACCCGGCGGAGCTGCTCAACTCCCGCCGTATGGAGCGGCTGCTCACGGCGCTGCGCGCCGCCTATGACTACATAATAATCGACCTGCCGCCCGTGGGCGCGGTCATAGACGCGGTCACGCTGGCAAATCAGACGGACGGTATGCTTGTCGTCATGCGCGAGAATAACTGCCCGCGCGGTGTGCTCAGTGATTGTATTGACCAGCTTAACTTCGCGCACGTGAACATATTGGGCTTTGTCGTCAACGGTGCTATGGAAGGTTCCGGGAAAAAGTATCAGTACGGGTCAAAGTACAAGTACGGCTACGGCTACGGCTCCTACTATTATAAATAACCATGGTGGACTTTCACTCGCACGTGCTGCCGGGCATGGACGACGGCGCGAGGGATGCGGAGATGAGTCTGCGCATGCTGCGCGAGAGCATGAAGCAGGGCGTGACAGAGATTTTTGCCACCTCGCACTTCTATGCGGACGAGGAGGACCCGCAGAGCTTTTTGACCCGCCGCGCGGCGGCATATGATACGCTTTGCGCGGCGATGGAGCGCTCCGTGCAGGCGTACCCGGACATATATCTCGGCGCAGAGGTGCTGTATTTCCCCGGCATGAGCGGCGCGGAGGAGCTGAAAGGGCTGATGCTGGGCAGCACGAACTGCCTTCTTATCGAGCCGCCGATGATGCGCTGGTCGGACACGATGCTCGACGAGATAGAGGAGACGGGTAAAAGCCTCACCTGCATCCCCGTCATTGCGCATATTGACAGATATATGCGCCTGCTCGGCGACAGCACGCTGTTTGAGCGTGTTGCGGGGCGGCGGCTGCTGATACAGGTGAACGCCAACTTTTTCATATATGACGACATGCGCCCTTTGGCACTTAAGCAGCTTGCGGCGGGGCGGATACACTTCATCGGCTCGGACTGCCACAACATGACCGACCGCGCGCCGAACATCGGCGCGGCAGCGGCGGCGATACGCGAGGCGGGAGCGCTGCGTGCGTTTTCGGACTTTAACAAGCGGATATATTACTTTCTTGGAATGTGAGGGAGAGTAATGAAGAACAAAAAAGCGATACTCATCGTTCTGGCTGTCCTGACGGCGGCGGCAATAGCCGTGGGGCTGGTGACGGCGCAGCGGCAGGCGGCGCAGGAGACGATAGCAAACGCGGGAAAAACGGTCAGCGTAGACCCTGACACGCAGGTGACATCCGGCGGGTACGAGCTGCCGGAGTTGATGAATATACTGCTCATCGGCGTGGATAACGACAACCTCGCCGGAATGAACGACCTCGGCAATGCGGACGGCATAATGCTGCTGACGCTCAACCGCAGCACGCAGGAGATCGTCATGACCTCGGTGCTGCGCGATACGCGGGTGGACGTGCCGAACGACTACGGCATGAAGATAACATCGACATATCACAAGGGCGGCGTTCCGCTGCTGCGAGAGGTGTTCGAGCTGAACTTTGACATTGAGATAGACAATTACATTTTGGTCAATTACCTCAACGTGGCGGAGATAATAGACGCGCTCGGCGGGGTGGATATAGAGCTGACGGCGGACGAGATACGGGCAATGTCAGGCAAGATAGAGAATATAAACAAGCTCGTCGGCGAAGAGGCGGGGGCGAACGCGATAAGCGTGGAGGATGCGGGGCTGCTGCATCTCAACGGGGTTCAGACGGCGGCATATATGCGCATACGCCCGTCGAGCAGCGGGGACGACCGCGGCAGAACGGCACGCGCGCGGAACGTTGTGACGCAGATATTGGACGGCGTGGACGGCATGAGCGCAAGCGAGCTGCTCTCTTTCGCGAACGGCTTTCTCCCGAACATAGACACGGACATGACGGACACGGAGCTTGTCACCCTCGCGGTGAATGCGGAGCTGCTCTCGACCTTTACGCGCGTGAGCGACCGTATTCCGCAGGATGGGGACTATAAGACCTCCGACGACGGGAACTACTACGTTCTCCCCGACTATGACACGGTTATAGAGAAGCTGCACAAATCCGTGCTCGACGGGGTAAGGTAAGATAAGCAGGAGAGGGGCATTGAGATGCCAAATTCGGAGAAAAGCCAAAAGGGGCGGCATATAGAGCGTTGGCAGCTTATAAGCGTGCTGATGGCGATATATGACGCGATAGCCGTGAACGCGGCATTCTATATAGCCCTTTGGATCAGATATGACTGCAAATTTTGGGACATTCCCGCGTTTTATATAACCGCCCTAAAGCAGTTCGCGCCTATATACGCGGTGTTCTGCGTGTTCGTGTTCTGGTGCTTCAAGCTCTACCGCACACTGTGGCGCTACGCCGGGGCGCACGAGATGTACCACGCGCTGTGCGCCACGCTCGTCACGCTCGTGTTTCAGGTCGCCGGCACTATCGTGCAGTCGCACATTATGGGCACGACGGCGAAGATACCGCGCATGCCCGTGACGTATTACTGCATCGGCATCGGCTTGCAGTTTGTTTTCACCGCCGGTATACGCTTTGCGTACAGAATAGTGACGAGCCTGAAAAAGCCGGAGAACGCGGGCGCGGCGAAGAACGTGATGGTCATCGGCGCGGGCGCGGCGGGGCAGATGATAGTGCGCGACCTCAACGGCACGCACCGCGAGTATGAACGTGTCTGCTGCATAATCGACGACAACCCCAATAAGTGGGGGCGGTACATGGAGGGCGTTCCCGTCGTCGGCGGGAGGACGGATATATTCTCCGCCGTCGAGAAATACGGGATAGACAAGATAGTGCTGGCGATACCCAGCGCGACGGTGGAGCAGAAGCGCGAGCTGCTGAGCATATGCAGCGAGACGGACTGCGAACTGAAGCAGGTGACGGTGCTCTACCAGCAGATGGGGCAGATTGTGGACGCAAGCTCCATAAAAGACGTGTCGATAGAGGATTTGCTGGGGCGCGAGGCGATAAAGATAGACATGCGCGAGGTCTTTGACTTCATCAGCGGCAAGGTTATCCTAGTCACGGGCGGCGGCGGGTCGATAGGCAGTGAGCTGTGCCGACAGATTGCGGCGCACGACCCCAAGCAGCTGATAATTTTTGACATTTACGAGAACAACGCCTACGACATTCAGCTTGAGCTGCGGGATAAATACCCGCACTTGGATTTGATAACACTCATCGGCTCGGTGCGCGACAGCCGACGGCTGGACGATGTGTTCAGCCGCTACCGCCCGGAGCTGGTGTTCCACGCAGCGGCGCACAAGCATGTGCCGCTCATGGAGGACAGCCCCTGTGA
>CAVGKI010000070.1:0-9817 GCA_963629655.1 Butyricicoccaceae bacterium
AAATGGCTTTTTTTACTCCAAATATCCTCTGGTATTCTTTTTCCTTGAGTTTCGCTATTCGGCTTGTATTATCCACTTTTTTCTCACCCCGCTCAAGTATATCATTTATTTGTATATTCTTCTACTATGCAGAGGTTATCGAACAAGTCTAATAGTGGATTCGGCGCAGCTGCGAAAAATTCATCCCTGCGCCGTGCGGCACAGGGATGAGCTTTATATATCAGCTTACCAGATATCAGCTTACCAGCCCGCTGTCTGTGACGGCTGGCGTGGGCGGCACACCGTCCGCGCCGGTGCGGTATGAGCCGTTGGCAAGCGCCGTGCCGTCATAGCTTATGGCGCTGTCCGTGAGGACAAGCTCCGGCGTGCCGCAGTCGTGGATATTGCAGTTTGTGAACACCGCATCGCTGCACTCGTAAAAATGCACCGCGCACAAAGAGCAATCGTATATCTCCGTATTGCTGACCTCGAAGCCTTGGCTCGTGTTGGCTTGGATGCCGATGGTGCCGCAGCCGTAGAGACGGCAGTTGTCTATCTTAATATCTCTGCACACATCGAAGTATAGCACGCCGCCGGAGCATGAGCCGGGCTCCTCCGTGTGTCCGGCGGTGAAGCCGGAGAGCGTGATGCCGCTGCACCCCTTGAATCCAAGCACATTGGCATAGCGCGGGATGGCGGCAACTGTCGCGCCGCTTTCGCTGACGATGCTGAGGTTTTCAACGCCCGTTATCACAAGCCCCGGACCGTCAAAATCGTTGACCCAGTAATAATAATTGCTGCCGTAGCCGCCGTATGACGCCGCCGTGGAGAGGTCGAACGTCTCCGCGTCGAGGTGTATTATCGTGTCAGGCGCTATCGCGGTGAGAAATTCATCGACCGTCGTGACGTGCACCTCGCTTATTCCGTCGGCGTTGACGCTGCCATCCAGCGCGGCAGGCTCGGCAATCGCAGGGCCGGCATAGACCGCCTTTTCCAGCGTCATTGCGCGCAGCTCGCCCTCCGCCAGTTCCGCGCCGCCGGCATCGCGCGCGGAGGCACTTCCCTCGGCGTACACGGGCGTATCTGCGGGAATGGCAAACTCGCACCCGCTCACCGTCAGGCACACGGCAAGGTCGTTGGCGGTGTTCAAGTCGAGCAGCGCATCGGTGAACGAATTATCCCGCACCGCCGTGCCGAGGAGGGAGCAGGCGGTCGAATATGTAAGCCCCATGAGTGAGCGGGCGGAATTGCCCGTGACCTCGCAGTTGACGACGGCGAAGGCGGTGGTGCTTTCGGCATAGAAAATATCCGAGGCGTAGTCGGCATTGCCGCAGTTGTACACGCGGCAGCCCGTCACGCGCACGTCGCGGCACATATGGGCAATGACGGCATTCTGCGAGCATTCGTAAACATCGCTGTCGTTGACGAACACGCGCTGTGAGTTCACGGCGAACACGCCGACAACACCGCAGCCGTACAGCCCGCAGGAGTTGAGGGAAACATCAGTGCTGCTGTCAACGCGCACGACGTTGCCCGCGCAGTACCCCGGCGCTTCCTCATGCCCCAGCGTCAGCCCGTCGAGCGTCACGCCGGTGCACGAGGCGAGCGCAATGACGTTGGCGTAGCGCGGCACGGTGGTTATCTCCACATCTCCGTCGGCTTTTATCGTGAGGTTGCTGACGCCGGATATTTTAAGCTCATGCCCGTCGTAGGCGTCGCTCCATGTGTAGCCCGCGCCTGTGCCCGCCGTGCCGTAATCCGATGCCGAGGTCAGGTCGTACTTCCCCTCGCGCACGGTAATAACGGTGTCGGAGGCTATCGCGGACAAGAGCTCATCCACCGTGGACACCGTGACGAGGCGGAGCGCGCCGGCGGCGGGTGTCTCCTCGGCAGGCGCGGCGGTGACGGCGGGCGTATTATCGGCGCTCGGCGCGAGCGCCGCGCCGCACCCGGCAAGCAGCACGACCGCCGCCAGCGCGAGGGCAAGGGAGGCTCTGCTCTTGGTCTTGAATGTCATTATCTGTTCCAGCCTTTCTTTCAAATCTCGTTTCTGCGTGGTAAAGCTCGTGGCGATAACGCTTGCACGCATTTGGCGGCGCGAGGCGAGGGCAAGCAGCGTCTCGCCGTAGCTTTGCATTTCCTCGCGGCTCATGCCGCGCAGAACCAGCTCGTCACAGCTCAGCTCGCACACGCGGTCAAGCTCGCGCCGGAAGAGCGGCACGGCGGGGTTGAACCAGTGCAGCGAGAGGGCGAACGCGGCAAACCACTTGTACGCGACGTCGCCGCGCCGGTAATGCGTCAGCTCGTGGCGAAAGATGTTCGTGAGCATATCCGGCGCATATTCGCGGCAGGGCAGCACCAGCACCGGGCGGAAAACGCCCATCAGCATCGGCGAGGACACACAGCGTGAGCGGATAAGCCCCGGACGCCGTCTGCACGGCAGGGCGAAATACAGCGCCAAGTCCTCATCCGTCGGCATGCGCTCCGTGCGGCGTATGGCGCGGGCAAAGCGGGCATAGCCGGCGACATACCGCGCTGCGCTTATCACCGCGCCGCCGAGCCACACCGCGCCCCACAGCCGCGCCGATGTGAGCGCGCGCTTTGCCGCGTCCCATGAGAGCGCCGCATTCCCAGCACCCGCAGTGACGGCTTTGGCGGTCATATCCCCCATATCCGCCGCATTCGCGTCAGCCGCCCCGCGCGCCTCCGTGCGCAAGCTGTCGTTATCTCCGTCCCCCGCCGCATCCCGACGCGGCGAGGCATCGTAAGGACGCGCGCTCTGCACCGGCACTGCGGCGGCGCGCACATTCTCAGCCGCGCCGCCGAGCGAGACGAGCCCCGGCAGCGGCACGACAAAGCGCAGCAGCACCACGAGCCACGCGAGGTAATAGAACGCCCCCGGCAGATGCCTGCCGAGCACGCGGCGCACGAGCATGAGGAAGAGCCCCATGAGCGTGGCGCTCACGCCGATGAAGAACAGGCGCGTTAACACCTCCGTCATGGCTTCCCCTTTCCGAACATCGCGCGAAGCTCGTCAATATCGTCCTCGCTCAGCTCGTCCGACTGCACCAGCGCCGCGACGAGCTCCTTCGCACTGCCGCGATAGAGGCGGTGTATCAGCCGCTCCGTCGCCCAATCGTTGTATTCCTTTTCCGACACGAGCGGCGTGTAGTAAAACGCCTCCCGCTTCTCCTGCGCCAGCGCGCCCTTGACGACGAGGCGCTGCACAAGGGTTTTTATCGTCGTCGCCTCCCAGCCGCGTCTTTCCTGAAGCGCGCGGCGTATCTCCCCGACGGGCAGCGGCGCGCCCGCGTCCCACAGCACGCGCATGACCTCCAGCTCGCTGTCGCTTATCTTTTCCGCTGAACTTTCCATGTTGCCTCCATCATATTTTATCTATTCTTTTATTATAGACGTATTTTTCCTGTTCTCGTCTCCAAATGCGGCAAAATTTTCTTTCTAAAGACTACTCTTGTCGTCTGCTTGCAATATATCACACCAGACTACACTTGTCAACCGTGTTTTGCCGAAAATATGAATATTCTGAAATATTGCGCCGCGCGGCTTGAAGAAATGTTGAAATCGAGCGGGAATGTGGTATAATAACTAATTATGAAAACATTTACCTTGGAGGCGTATACTTAATGGCAAAGAAACAATTCAAAGCGGAGTCTAAGCGTCTTTTAGACCTGATGATAAACTCCATATACACGAACAAAGAAATATTCCTGCGCGAGATAATATCCAATGCGTCCGACGCGATAGATAAGCTCTGCTATCTGTCGCTGACGGACAGCTCCGTCGGGCTCAGCCGCGATGATTTTAAGATAGACATCATCGCGGACAAGGACGCGCGCACCATCACCGTGCGCGACAACGGCATCGGCATGACCGCGCAGGAGGCGGAGAACAACCTCGGCGTTATCGCCAAAAGCGGCTCATTGCAGTTCAAGGGCGAGATGGACGCGGCAAAGACCGAGGATGAGAATCTATCCATCATCGGTCAGTTCGGCGTGGGCTTCTACTCGGCGTTCATGGTCGCGGACGAGGTGACGGTGCTCACGCGGAAGTTCGGCGAGGAAAAGGGCGTGAAGTGGGCCAGCCGCGGCGCGGACGGGTACACCGTCACGGAATATGACAAGGACACCGTCGGCACGGACGTTATCATGCACATCAAGCCCGACACGGATGAGGAGATCTACGGCTCTTACTTGGAGGTGTGGAAGCTCAAGGCGCTGATAAAGAAATACTCCGACTATGTCCGCTGGCCGATAAAGATGGACATCGAGCATCAGGAGCGCGTCGAGACTGGTGAGAAGAACGACGACGGCACACCCAAGTATGAATACAAGATGGTCACGGAGAACGAGACCGTCAACAGCATGATCCCCATCTGGCAGCGCGCGAAGAGCGAGGTCACGGATGACGACTGCATTGCTTTTTATAAGGAAAAGAACCGCGAGCGCAAAGACCCCTGCGCGCTCGTGCGGATAAACGCCGAGGGCGCGGTGAGCTATAAGGCGCTGCTGTTCATACCCGGCGAGGAGAACGAGAACGCTTTCACCGGCGACAACAGAGGCGGCATCACGCTCTACTCCAACGGCGTGATGATAATGGAGAAGTGCGACAAGCTCGTGCATGATTACTTTGAGTTTGTCAAGGGCGTGGTGGACTCGCCCGACCTCTCGCTCAACATCTCGCGCGAGATATTGCAGCATGACAGACAGCTGCACATAATCGGGCAGAACCTTGAAAAGCGCATAAAGGGCGAGCTTGAAAAGCTCATGCGCGAGGACAAGCCCAAGTATGAGGAGTTTTTCAAGAACTTCGGCGTGCACCTCAAATGCGGCGTGTGCGACGAGTACGGGCGCTATAAGGATTTCCTGCGCGACCTGCTGATATTCTACACGTCTGAGGACAGGCAGATAACGCTCAAGGAATATGTGGAGAATATGCCGGAGAGCCAGAAGGTGATATACTTCGCCTCTGCCGACTCCGTCAAGCACGCGATGAGCCTGCCGCAGTGCAAGGAGGTCAAGAACCGCGGGTATGAGCTGATATACCTCACAAGTCCGCTGGACGAGATGGTGCTGGAGGCGCTGCGCGATCAGGACGGCAAGCCGTTCTGCAACGTCGTGACGGACGATCTCGGCTTTGACACCGAGGAGGACAAGAAGGCAGCGGAGGAGCGCGACGTTGAGAACAAGGACTTCCTTGAATTTGTCAAGACCGCAGTGGGTAACGACGTGACGAAGGTGCGCCTTTCCAACAAGCTGGCGGATATGCCCTGCGCGCTGACGACCGAGGGCGGCATCACGCTGGAGATGGAGAAATACTTCCGCCGCGGACCGAGCGAGGAGATGCGCAAGGTGCGCGCCAACCGCGTGCTGGAGCTCAACCCCTCTCACCCCGCCGTCGCCGCGCTCAAGAGCGCGTATGAAAACGACACCGAGAAAGCCACGCATCTTGCCAAGGTGCTGGAAACGCTTGCGGAGATGATGGCAGGCGTCGAGGTCGAGGACCCGGCGGATTTTGTCAAGCTCGTAAGCGAGCTGTTCTGACAGTATAGTTAATACCGATTCGGAGAAACTACTTTTATGAAAAAGCGGCTTGGGATATACATTCATATACCGTTCTGCGCCAGCAAGTGCTCATACTGCGATTTTTATTCCCTGCAAAGCTGTGAGCACCTCATGCCCGACTATCAGGATGCGCTCATCGAGCATATAAACGAGTCCTCCGCCGCGATAAAAAACTATGAGGTAGACACCGTGTATTTCGGCGGCGGCACGCCAAGCTTCTACGGGGCGGAGCGTATAGCCGAGATATTCAACGCGCTCAAGCTCAACGGCAATGTGCGCATGGACGCGGAGGTCACGGTCGAGTGCAATCCCGACAGCATGAGCCTTGCCGAGCTGAAAACACTCCGGCAGGAGGGTGTGAACCGCCTGTCCATCGGCGTACAGGCAACCGACAACGACCTTTTGAAGCTCATCGGACGCCGCCATAACTTTCAGCAGGCGGTCAACGCCGTGCGCGATGCGCGCCGCGCCGGGTTTGACAACATCAGCGTTGACCTCATGTACGGGTTGCCCAGCCAGCGCAAGAGCGACTGGGCGGACACGCTCGCGCGCATTATCGAGCTGCACCCGGAGCATATATCCTGCTACGGGCTAAAGCTTGAGCCGGGAACGCGGATGTACAGAGAGTACAACGGCTCTGCCATCATGCCCGATGACGACGAGCAGGCGGATATGTACTCCTACGCCGCAGAAATGCTGCAGCGCTACGGATATATGCACTATGAAGTCTCCAACTTCTGCGCGCCGGGCTTCCCCTCGCGCCACAACATAAAGTATTGGAATCTTGACGATTACATGGGCTTCGGTCCGGGGGCGCACTCGTGCATCGGCAATCTGCGATACAGCTACGTGCGCGATCTCAAGCAGTACATTGCCGGGGTGTTCCGCAATCTTGGCATCGTCGATGAGTATAAGAACATCGACCCGCTTGAGCGCGCGGTGGAATACGTGATGCTCGCCATGCGCACGGCGCGCGGCATATCCGAAAACGACTACCGCGTGCGCTGCCAATGCGACTGGAAGCCGATAGAGCGCACGCTCCTCGCCTTTGAGCGCAAGGGCTGGGCGGAGCGTAACGGCGAGCGCTGGCACTTCACCGTACCGGGCTTCCTCATCTCAAACCAGCTTATCGGCATACTTCTTGAAGTGCAGGCAACCGGGCGGCTGGAGGGCACGCCATGGCTGACGGAGGATGAGCCGCCCCAGCCCAAAGAGCCGGAGCTGCCCCTCGGCGAGGATGAGCTTTTCACGCAGATGTACGAAGAGCACACCGGCAAATAGAACACCACATACCACGCAAACAATGAGGGCATACAGTGAGAGAAAACAAGAAGAAGAAAACCGGCGGATATGTCAGCAAGCATGCCGCCCCCGAAAAGCAGAGCAAAAAACCCCGCCGCACGGAGGCTGAGGACCAGCCGAGCATGATAGAATCCGTCGAGCTGCCGCGTATGCGCAAGCGCCGCGAGCAGGAGGAGGCGGAGCGCGCCGAGCGCGAAGCCATGCTCGCCGCCGGAGACGAGGACGAGGACACCGACGGCTATGAAGAGCCGGAGGACGACGAACAGGACGAAGAGCAGGACGATACGCCTGACGCGGAGGATGCCGCGCGCCGCGCGGCGAAGCGCGACCGCCGCCGCCATGTAAAGATCGCGCTGACGATCACCGCGTGCATTATTCTGCTGCTTGCGGGCGCGGTAACGGTTGCGGGATATATGGTCACGTCGAGCAGCACAAATTTTCCAAATCTCTACGTCGGCGGCGTGTTCGTCGGTGGAATGGACAAGGAGAGCGCCAAGAGCGCCATAGAGGCGAGCGGCTGGGACGAGAAAGCGAAAACACCGCTGACGGTCACGCTCATGGGCAGGACGAAGATAGAAATTGCCCAGTACGCCTCCGGCGCGATGCACACCGTCGATGAGGCGGCGGATGTCGCCTATGCCTACGGGCACACAGGCAACTGGTACGTCAACCTTTTTGACTGTGTGAAGAGCTATCTGCGCCCCGTCGAGGTCAACAATACGAGCATAGTGTATAATGAGGAATATATCCGCACGCAGTGCGAGGACGGCATAAAGGCGCTGGATAAGGAGCTGGGCGACGGGAGCTATGAGATAGACAAGGAAAACTCGCTTTTGTGCATGGTCAAGGGCGCGGGTGAGCTGACATTCGACCTTGCGGACATGACCGCCGTCATCATCGACGCGCTCGGCGAGGGAAAAACTGAGATAGCTTATGACTATATAAGCTCCGAGCCGAAAATGCCCGACTTTCAGAAGATACACGACGAGCTTGCGGCAGAGCCCGCAGATGCCTACTTTTCCGACGACGGGAAGTTCACCGTCATTGACGATGTGGAGGGCTGCGACTTTGACGTGACGGAGGCAGAGACAATCTGGAAAGCCGCCGAGCCGGCGGAGGACGTGGAGATCCCCATCAAGCTGACATTCCCGGAGGTCACGGGGGATTATCTGCGCTCGCTGCTGTATAGGGACGTGCTCGGCACGATGACGACGTACTTCCCCCTGAGCAATGAAAACCGCATCAGCAACATTCAGCTTGCCTGCAGCAAGATAGAGGGCACGGTGCTCTACCCCGGCGATGTGTTCTCCTATAACGATGCGCTCGGTGAGCGCACGGAGGCGGCGGGCTTCAAGATGGCGGGGGCATACTCCAACGGCGAGGTTGTGGAGGAGCTGGGCGGCGGAATATGTCAGGTGTCGTCCACGCTGTACAGCGCCATGCTCTACGCCTACCGCGTCAACACGGTGCAGCGCTCGCCGCACTACTTCCCCGTGGACTATCTTGAAAAGGGCTACGACGCGACGGTAAGCTGGCCGAAGCCGGACTTCAAGTTCAGGAACGACACCGATTACCCCATTAAAATAGTCACCCACTGCAACGCCGAGGAAAAGAGCCTCACCATCGAGATAATGGGCACAAACCTTGACGGCACGTCCATACAGCTCACGAAGGACACCTATTCGTATAACAGCGAAAAGTACCCGTGGATAATGGAGGGCTACGGCGTGCAGGTTCACCGCCTTGTGTTCGACGCAAACGGCATGCAGATAGACCAGATAGACGAGGTGTACGACGTTTATCACACCCACGAGGCAACCGAGCAGATAAAGGCGCTCGACGCGCAGGCAGCGGCGGAAGCGGCAGCCAACGGGGGCGATGCCGCCGCCACGGGCTGACGGGAGCAGGAAAAGAGAGAACAATATTTATCATACAAAGGGAGAATACAATGGAAAAGAAAACCTTTTATATCACCACACCGATATACTACCCCTCGGACAAGCTGCACATCGGTCACACCTACTGCACCGTCGCCACGGACGCTATCGCCCGCTACAAGCGCCTGTGCGGCTACGACGTGATGTTCCTCACCGGCACGGATGAGCACGGGCAGAAGATAGAGGAGAAGGCAAAGGCGGCGGGCGTCACGCCGCAGGAGTTTGTGGACAGGATAGTCACGGGTGAGAACGGCATTCTCGATTTGTGGAAGCTCATGAACATCTCCAACGACCGCTTTATACGCACGACGGACGATTATCATGTTGAGGCTGTGCAGCGCATTTTTAAGAAGATGTACGAAAAGGGCGACATATACAAGGGTGCGTACAAGGGCAAATACTGCACCCCGTGCGAGAGCTTCTGGACGGAGAGCCAGCTTGTTGACGGCAAGTGCCCCGACTGCGGGCGCGAGGTGCACGACGCGGAGGAGGAGGCGTATTTCTTCCGCCTCTCCAAGTACGCCAAGCCCGTGCAGGAGCTGCTGGAAACCGGCACGTTCCTCACGCCGCCCAGCCGCGTCAACGAGATGATAAACAACTTCATCAAGCCCGGTCTTGAAGATTTGTGCGTGTCGCGCACGAGCTTCAGCTGGGGCATTCCCGTGGACTTTGACCACGGTCACGTCGTGTACGTCTGGGTCGATGCCCTCTCCAACTACATCACCGCCCTCGGCTACTGCAACGAGAGGTACAACGACTACGACAAATACTGGCCGGTAGATGTGCACATAGTCGGCAAGGAAATTGTCCGTTTCCATTCTATCATCTGGCCGGCAATGCTCATGAGCCTTGAGCAGCCCCTGCCCAAGCGCGTTTACGGGCACGGCTGGCTCGTCATAGACGGCGGCAAGATGTCGAAATCCAAGGGCAACGTTGTTGACCCGTATCTCTTGGCGGACAAGTTCGGCGTGGACGCGCTGCGCTTCTTCCTGCTGCGCACGTTCCCGTTCGGCTCGG
>CAVGKI010000071.1:0-9006 GCA_963629655.1 Butyricicoccaceae bacterium
TTATGATGTCCTTTTTTCTTTCCCAAATGTGTAACTCATCATTGACTAACCTACATATAGTTGACCACGACGGGGCAAATCATGCATTGACAAGGCAGGACAAGAATGATAACATTATATATTATAAATTATAATAGTTGAGTATTATGTCGGGTACAGCTTTGCATAATGCAAAGCACGCGGAATACCCCGCAATGACGGGAGAGGGAGAGAGGCATGTCTGTATTTGATGAATATCGTTCCAAGCTGAGAACGGCGGACGCGGCTGTCAGCGTCGTGAAGAACGGGGACTGGGTGGACTACGCGTCCAACAACGGCTTCCCGCGCACGCTGGATGCCGCGCTCGCCAAGCGCCGTGATGAGCTTCTGAATGTCAAGATACGCGGCAACCTCATTCCCGGACCTATACAGGTCGCCGAGTGCGACACGGGGTTCGAGCATTTTGTATACAATAGCTGGTTCTGCTCGGCGTATGAGCGCCATCTGATGGACAAGGGGCGCGCGTTTTTCATCCCGATGGACTTTCGCAACATGGGCGCGTATTACGAGAATTATCTCACGGTAAATGTCGCCATGCTGGCGGTCACGCCGATGAACGACAAGGGGTATTTCAGCCGCTCATGCTGTCAGGGCTTGCCCAAGTCCGTGATACGCAAGGCTGACTATGTTATCCTTGAGGTCAACGAGAATATGCCGTGGGTCTGCGGAGATGAGGACGGTCTTGTCCATATCTCCGAGGCTGACGCGATAGTCGAGGCGAACGACCCCATATGGGTGATGAGTCCGCCGCAGCCGAGCGAGACGGAGATGAAGATCGCCCATAACCTCATGCCGTTCCTGCACGACGGTGCGACAGTGCAGCTTGGCATCGGCGGTCTGCCGAACGCGATGGGGCGGCTCATTGCCGACAGCGATCTGAAGAATCTCGGCATGCATACCGAGCTTGCCTCCGACGGGTATTACGCCATGTACAAGGCGGGAAAGCTCACGAACAGGTGCAAGCTTCTGCATCCGGGGAAGAACGTCTCCGCCATCTTCATGGGCAGCAGGGAGTTTTATGACTGGATCGACCATAATGAGGATTTTTACGGGCTGCCGTTGAGCAACGTCAACGACCCGCACGTTATCGCACAGAACGGCTCGATGATCTCGATAAACGGCGCGCTGAACGTTGACCTGTACGGGCAGGTCAATGCCGAGAGCGTGGGCTTCCGCCAGATAAGCGGCACGGGCGGACAGCTCGACTTCGTGTCGGGCGCGGTGCACTCTGCGGGCGGCAAGGCGTTTTTGTGCCTGCCTGCCACGCATACCGGCAGCGACGGAAAGCTCCGCTCGCGCATCGTGCCGCATTTTGATATGGACATTATCACAACACCGCGCAGCATGTCGCACTATATCGTCACGGAGTACGGCGCGGTCAATCTCGCGGGGCTGAGCACGTGGGAGCGCGCGGAGGCGCTCGTCTCCGTGGCGCACCCGGACTTCAGGGATGAGCTCATCTCCGCTGCGGAGAGGCAGCATATCTGGCTGCCGTCCAACAAACGAGGATAAAAAGAGGCAGACATGAGAATAGACCAGACGCTTTACAGCGGCAGACCCGCAGACACGCGGATAGAGAAGGAGGAGCGCTGCTACGCGCTTCTGGACAGCCTCGGCGTTGAATATTGGCGCGTTGACCACGACTATGCCGACCATATCGACGACTGCCACGAGGTGGAGAAGATACTCGGCTGCGAGATATGCAAAAATCTGCTGCTCACCAACCGCCAGCAGACGGAGCTGTATCTTCTGCTTCTGCCGGGGGATAAGCCGTTCAAGACGAAAATACTCTCCAAGCAGATCGGCACGGCGCGTCTTTCGTTCGGCACGCCGGAGCAGATGCTCTCCGCGCTGGATATTACGCCCGGCTCTGTGAGTGTGCTGGGGCTGATGAACGACAAGGAGGGGCGCGTCCGCCTGCTCATCGACCGCGACCTTTTGAAGCAGGAGTTTTTCGGCTGCCATCCGTGCATCAACAGCTCCTCACTGAAAATATGCACCTCTGACGTGACGGATAAAATAATTCCCGCCATGCACCATGAGATATGCTATGTCGAGCTCCCGTGGGAGGTCTAGGAAGCCTAAATCCGTTTCCTGCGGCATATGATGGACACGGAGGTGTTGCATATGCCGTATGAGGGAACCGGGAACATCACAAAGGAACACAGCGTCAGTATGCTCAACCGTGAGAAAATGAGCATCACGGGGGTTGATGATGTATCCGCCTTTGACGAAAACACAATCGTGCTCACAACGAATCTCGGCGATTTGACCGTGCGCGGGGAGGCGCTGCATATCGGCTGCATTGACCTTGAGCTGGGACGGCTGGAGGTCGATGGGCATATATGCGAGCTGAGCTACGACGAGCCGGCAGCGCCGCACTCGCTGTGGACGCGCCTGTTCGGCTGAGATGGAGATCGCAGTCGGCGCGCAGGCGCTGGGGCTTGCGCTGGCGTTTGTGATGGGGGCGGCGCTGGGCGTGCTGTACGATATGCTGCGCCCGCTGCGCCGCAGGAGCGGCAGGGGAGGCGCGGCGGCGCTGGACGTGCTGTATATGCTGCTGTGCGGGGTGCTCTCGTTCATGTTCGCCATGAGCGCGGGCAGCGGAAGACTCGGCGTGTGGGAGCTGGCGGCGACGCTCGCGGGCTTTGCGGGGTATATGTACACGCTCAGCAGCGCGGTTTTCCCGCTGCTCGACGGCGCTGCTGCGGCGATTGACCGCCTGCTGAAAAGGATAAAGCATCGCACCGAAAATATAATTGAAAAAATCGCAGATTTGACAAAATTTCTCTTCCGCAAGGTGAGAGAATGATATATACTGACTTCCGTAAGAGCTTTTCGGCGGAGGTCGCATCATATCATTCATGGGAGAGAAAGTTATGCAGACCCGCCTTACACTTCTGCGCATCGTTGCGCTTGCACTGCTCATATACTCGCTCGCGCTTTTCGTCACCTCCGTGAGGGAGGTGACGGAGGCGGAGAATACCGCCGCCGCGCTGGTGGAGGAATGCGAGCACGCACGGGCGGAAAAGCGCGCGCTTGAGGCAAAGCTGGAGAGCGCGCAGACCGACGAGGAAATGGAACGCCTTGCACGCGAGCGGCTTGGGCTCGTGATGCCGGGAGAAAAGATATTCTATTTTATAAATGCCGCCGCAGACGAAGAGACTGCGGCAGACAGGGGTGCGTAATGGGGCTTGAGGTCGGCGCTGTTGTAGAGGGCAAGGTCACGGGGATAGTGAAATTCGGCGCGTTCGTGTCTCTGCCGGATGGCAGGAGCGGGCTCGTGCATATTTCCGAGGTGGCGAACGCCTATGTCAACGATGTTGGGGATTATCTCACCGTCGGGCAGACGGTGCGCGTGCGTGTGCTGAGCATTGCCAAGGACGGGAAGATAAACCTCTCCGTAAAGCAGGCGGCGGAGGATGCCGCCGTGCCGCCGCGCGATGCTTCGCCCAACCGACCGCGCCGGAGCACGGGCGCACGCGGAGCTGTGCCGCCGCCCGACCCGCCCGGCAGTGACCGCGCGTTTGAGGACAGACTGAAAAAATTCATGCAGGAGTCGGACAGCCGTATCGCCGGCAACCGTATGTATGCCGACCGCGCTCCGCGCCGCCGCAGGAAATAACGCAGCATTCCGAGACATTCTATATATAAACACACGGAAAGGAAACAAAGGATAATGGATTACAAGGCAATATACCAGAGCAAGCTAATGAGCATCGGCGATGCCGCCGCGAGGGTGGAGAGCGGGTGGACAATAGGCATGGATGCCGCCGCCGCGCACCCCGCCGCACTTGTCAGTGCCATCGCCGCGCGCGCAAAGGCGGGCGAGATAAGCGGCGTGAAGCTTGACAGCCTGCTCGATGTCGATCCTCTGGAGTGCTATGCCGACCCGGAGCTCAACGGCAAATTCAACGGCATTGCGTGGTTCACCGGCGGCGGGTCGCGCAAGGCGGTCAACGCCGGGTATGCCGATTTTATCCCCAACTATTACCGCGACATTCCCGGCGACATACGCCGCCTGTATGACTATGACCTGTTCATCACGGAAGTCTCACCGATGGACAAGCACGGCTATTTCAGCCTTGCCACCGTCTCCTCCATGAGTGAGGCGCATCTGGACAAGGCAAAGCGCGTGTTCGTCGTCGTCAATGACCGGCAGCCCCGCGCCGTATGCGGGCTTCAGGTGCATGTCAGTCAGGTGGACGCGATAGTCGAGAACAACCACGAGCTGCCCGTGCTGCCGCCCGTGAAGCTTGACGAGGTGTCCGTTGCCATCGGCAATCTCATCGCCGAGCAGATCCCCGACGGCGCGTGCATACAGCTCGGTGTCGGCACTATCCCCGACGCGACGGGCATGGCGCTCAAGGGCAAGCACGACCTCGGCATACACACCGAGATGTTCGTTGACTCCATGATTGAGCTTCTCGAGTGCGGCGCGGTCAACAACAGCAAAAAGCAGATACACCGCGGGCAGTGCGTCACGACGTTCGCCTTCGGCTCAAAGCGCATATATGACTTCATCGACGATAACCCCGGCATCGCCATTCTGCCCGTGGACTATGTGAACGACCCCGCCGTCATCTGCAAGAACGACAATATGATATCCATCAACGCCGCCGTCGAGGTTGACCTCATGGGGCAGGTGTGCGCCGAGAGCATCGGCACAAGGCATCTCTCCGGCACGGGCGGTCAGGTGGACTTTGTGCGCGGCGCGTGCCAGTCCAAGGGCGGCAAGAGCTTCATCGCTTTCACGTCCACCGCGAAGAACGGCACGGTCAGCAAGATACAGCCCACGCTCACGCCCGGCGCTGTCGTAACCACCAGCAAGAACGATGTGGACTATATCGTCACGGAGTACGGCATCGCGCAGCTTCGCGGGCTGCCGCTGTCCAAGCGCGTGGCGAATCTCATTGCCATTGCGCACCCCGACTTCCGCGATGAGCTGACATTCGAGGCGAAAAAGCGCGGCATGATGATTTAATACCATTATCCAGCAAACCCGGAGAATATCCGCCTACCCGCGCACAGATATATAAAGAGGAAACAATTTTGGCAAGAAATCTTGAATTTTACAAGGGGCGGCGCAAGAAAAGGAATTACGCGCTTGTCCCGTCGGCAATCGCGCTCGGCGTGATAATGCTGATCGTGGTGCTGTTCTACGGCATGCAGAAATACGCGGTCATAACCAAAGACGGCGTGAGCGTCGAGCTGCCCATACTCAGCGACGGCAAGACCACCGTCGACAGCTCCGGCAACGAGGTGCGCGTGTTTGAAACGGTCGACACCGATGTTATTTATGACGAGCCGGACTATTCGTACATCACGGCGACAGCCGGGAAGGACGTGCAGGAGTTTCGCGCGATATTCGTGCCGTATACCGACCTGACATCGGACAAGCTCAAGGAATACACGGCGCGTCTGTCGCAGGGCAACGGGCTCGTGCTGGAGATGAAGCCGCGCAGCGGTCAGCTCATGTGGGACTCGCAGTCGGACATGGCGCTCAGCTACGGGCTGACCGTGTCGTCGGAGCAGACCGCAGACATGCCAAATCTTATCACACAGATAAAAGAGGACAACAAGGGCATCTACCTTGCCGCGCAGATAAGCTGCTGCATTGATGAGCTGTTCGCCTCCCGCAGCACCACCGTCACGCTTCGCCGCGCCGACAACAACGGCAACGTCATTGACGACACCGGCACGTGGCTCGACCCGTATAACCTCAGCGTGAGAAATTATATCGTACAGCTCGCGCGCGAGCTGTACGACATGGGCTTCGACGAGGTGATTCTTGCCGATGTGGCGCACCCCGTGTTTGAAGAGCCGCTGGAGATAATCTATACGCGCCAGCTTTCCACCACGGCGAACGCAAAGACCGCCGTGTGCGGCTTTGCCATCTATGTCGCCAACCAGCTTGACGACAGAACGGGCAAGCTGTCCATCTACTGCGACACGAAGCCCGCCCTCGTCCGTGCCGACGATAACGGGCAGGACGCGCGGCTGTTTATGAAGATATACGACCGCGTGTATCTGCGCACGGACAAATTCGCCTACCCCTATAATGTGGAAGACATCAAGGATTATATCGGCAACGGCAAGGTCAGCGATCGCCTTGTGCCGGTCGTCGAGAACTATCTGCCCGACAACAGCTCATGGGTGCTCGTTGACGTGGCGGAGGACACAAAGGAATAATCCAAGCCGCACGGCGCTCGCCGTGCGGCTTTTGATGCGTGGGGCTTATACTGCCATTCTGCACCGTTTTCATATGCTGTATAATGCGGGCAGAAATTGGCTACAACTACGGTGTGAGCATATCATATTATGAATGTGTATTACATACCGGGAGGTGGCAGTGTGCAGCAAAAGGCGGCAAAATGGCTGCAGGCGCTCACATATTCCGCGGCGGCTGTCGGCGGGGTGTGGCTCGCGGTGCGCTTTCTTCTGCCGTGGACAGCGCCGTTTCTGCTGGCATTCTCGGCGGCGGCACTGTTCGAGCCGGCGGTGCGCGCGCTCGTGCGGCACGGATGGCGGCGCAGCGCGGCGGCGGGCGTGCTGACCGTCGCCGGTCTTTCGGCTCTGGCATATCTTGCAGGGGCGCTGACCGTGCGTGGCGTTGAAGCCGCGACGGACTTTGCCCGCGAGGTCCCGGGGCTAATGCAGTCCGTGGGGCAGAGCCTCCGCGCGCTGGAGGAGCGCGCGTTCGCGTATGCCGCCGCCGCGCCGGACGGCGTGTCCGAATATCTTAAAACCGCGCTCGATTCCGTCAGCGAGGGGTTTTACGCGCTCCCCGCCGCGCTGTCCTCCGCCGCGCTAGATATCGTCGGGCGCGCCGCGCAGTCCACGCCCGACACGCTCCTCTTCATCGTCACTGCCGGCATCGGCAGCTATTTCATCTCTGCCTCGTTCCCGCGCATCACCGCGTTCATCGCGCTTCAACTGCCCGAGGGATTCCGACACCGTATGGAGGGCGTGGGGCACAACCTCAAGGCGAGCTTCGGCGGCTTTCTGCGCGCTCAGCTTATTTTGATGCTCATGACGTTTTTTGAGCTGCTTATCTGCTTTCTCCTCCTGCGCGTGAAAAGCGCCGTGGGGCTTGCCGCCGTCACCGCGCTCATTGATGCGCTCCCCGTGTTCGGCACGGGTATCGTGCTCGTGCCGTGGGCGGTGTACTGCCTGCTGCTGGGCGATATACGGCGCGGCATTGCGCTGCTGATGTGCTGGGGGCTGGTCAACCTCGTGCGTAGCTGCACGCAGGCAAAGCTTCTCGGCGACCAGATCGGGCTCGACCCCATCGCGTCGCTGCTCGCCATCTATGTGGGCTGGCAGGTTTGGGGCGTATGGGGAATGCTTCTTTTCCCCATTCTCCTTGTCACTCTCCGACAGCTCAACGACCGCGGCGTGATACACCTCTGGCGCACCGATACCCTCGGCTGACAGGGACACAAACGAAGATTGGTCAAAGCTATCTGCTGGATAATGGTATCATGTTCAGCCATTTGCCGAACACGGTATAGAGCACCATAAGCCCCATGCCGATTGCCCACGTGATGGGATAGGAGACAAACACGCCGTCGATCGTGCCGTAGAGCGGCGCGGCGAACTTGAGCCACACGATGCGTATCACGCACAGCGACAGCAGCATGATGACCATCGGCGGGACGCTCTTCCCCGCGCCGCGCACCGTTCCGGCGAGAATATGCATGATGCCCAGCAGAAAGTAAAACGGGCAGAAGTAGCGCATGGCGAGCTGCCCGTACTCAACGGCGGCGGTGTTGTCGGTGAACAGGCGCATGATCGGTGCGGAGAACGTCAGCAGCAGCACGCCAGTTGCGACGGTATACCCCAGCCCCATAGCGAGCGTGACGCGCATACCCTTTTTCACGCGCTCCACCTTGCCCGCGCCGAGATTCTGCCCGGTGAACGTCGTCATGGCAAGACCGAGGCTCAGCACCGGGAGGATGTTGAAGCCGTCTATCTTCATATAAGCGCCGAAGCCCGCCATCGCGTCCGCGCCGAAGGCATTGACGCTCGACTGCACAACGGCGTTTGAGAGCGAGATGACCATGTTCTGAATACCTGTCGGCAGACCGATGCGGATTATATTGCCCGCCATGTGCCCGTCAATGCGCAGCGCGCGCAGTCTGACGCGATAGGGCGCGTTGACGCGCATAAGATACCCCAACGACAGCACACAGGACAAAAGCTGGCTGACGTTCGTGGCGATGGCTGCGCCCGCCACGCCCATGTCGAGCAGCGCCACGCAGATAAGGTCGAGCACAATGTTCGTCACGGAGGCAATGGCGAGATACAAAAGCGAGCGGCGGGAGTTGCCGGCGGCGTTGAGTATGCCTGCCGCCATGTTGTAAACGACATTGAAGAGCACGCCGCCGAAGTATATCCGCAGATAGGTCACAGAGTCGGTCATGACCTCGTCCGGCGTGTTGAGCAGCACGAGCAGCGCGCGGCTGAGCGCGACACCCGCCGCTGTGAGCACGACACCGAGCATCGCGACGATGGCAAGCGCGGTGTGCACCGCAGTGCTTGTGTTCTTGGCATCGTCCGCGCCGAGATAGTGCGAGATGACGACACCCGCGCCGACCGCCACGCCCTGACTGAACGCGATGAGCAGGTAAATGAGCGTGCCGCTCGACCCGACAGCCGCGAGGGCATTGCTGCCGACAAAGTTGCCGACAATTACAGAATCCGCCGTGTTATAAAGCTGTTGAAGAAGATTGCCCAATATAAGCGGCACGCAAAACACCAGCAGCTTTCTGCCGATGCTGCCCTCCGTCATAAGATCCGACCTTGCTCTCTCCGCTGCCACTTGACGCCACCTCCGACTGTTCGTACTCTGTCACAGTATGCATATTATAGCTGCTTTTTCGTATATTTCAAGTGTGTTTTTATTTAATGGTTGATTGCATAATGAAGTTGGACACCTAAGAAAAAATCCATAGTGATTTTCTC
>CAVGKI010000072.1:0-8989 GCA_963629655.1 Butyricicoccaceae bacterium
AGGGTGAGCTTGGGCACGTCGGCACGACGAAGGACAGCGTCATGGCGGAGTATACCAAGGTCGACGAGGCTGTGCGCTTCGTCGATGAAACGGGCGTGAGCGCGCTGGCTGTCATGGTCGGCACGGCGCACGGGCACTATAAGCAGGCTCCCGTCCTCGCCATTGACCGCATCGCAGAGATCCATGCCGCCACAAAGGCGCATCTCGTGCTGCACGGCGGTTCCGGCGTGCCCGACGATCAGATCCGCGCGGCTGTTGCCGCCGGTATACGCAAGGTCAACTTCGGCACGGATGTATGCTGCTCGTTTATCGACAGTGTGCGCGCGGTGGATGAGAGCATTATCGCGCTCGACCTGTTCATGAAAGAGCCGACCGCCGCAGTAAAGAGCTTTGCCGTCGGCAAGATAAAGCTGCTGGGAGCAGACGCAAAATGACAGAGGTAGTAGGCATAGGCTCGGCGCTCTTTGACATACTCATGACCGCCGACAGCTTCCCCAGGGAGGATACAAAGCTCCAGGGGCGGGACACGAAGATACAGTGCGGCGGACCGTGCGCCACGGCGCTCGTCGCCATGAGCAAGCTGGGCATTGCCGCAGAGTACATGGGTACGCTCGGCGATGATATGTACGGCGCATTTATCCGCGGCGAATTTGCCAAATACGGCGTTGAGTGCGGCAGAGTGCGCTCCGTCGCGGGGGCGCAGTCGTTTCACAGCTTCGTGCTGCTCAACCTCGCCAACACGAGCCGCACCTGCATATGGAGCCGCGGCACTGTCCCCGCGCCGGACGAGGGAGATATCGACCTTGACGTGCTGAAAAACGCAAAGTATCTCCACCTTGACGGGCATCAGCTCGACGCGGCGATATATGCCGCGAAAAAGGCGCATGAGTTCGGCGTGAAGGTCAGCCATGACGCGGGCGGCACATACCCGAATATAGAGCGGCTTCTGCCGTATGACGACGTGCTCATCCCGTCGGAGGAGTTCGCCCTGAAAATAACCGGCAGCACCACCGCCGCAGAGGCGGCGGGAAAGCTCGCTGCGCGCTATGCGCCCGAAACGCTCATCATTACGCAGGGCTCACGCGGCGGATTCATATGGCAGGACGGCAGAGAGCACCGTTATCCCGTCTTTCCCGTCAACGCCGTGGACTCCAACGGCGCGGGCGACACGTTCCACGGCGCGTTCATCGCGGCGCGGATAAAGGGCATGGACGTGTACGACGCGGCGTGTTTCGCCTCCGCGTGCTCCGCGCTCAAGTGCACGCGCTTCGGTGCGCAGCAGGGCATCCCCCATGCCGCCGAGGTCGAGGAATTTATGAAAAACAACCGAGGAGAGATCCGAAATGACTGAGCTTGATGCCCTGCGCAGGGCAAATCCACATATCCGCATTCATTCCGTCAATGACACGGAGTTTGCCCGCTATGGCAGTATTATAAAAACCGACACCTCCGCATTGGTCGGCATTGCCGCCGCCGTTGAGCTTCCAAGCGAGGGCAGCCGCTACACCGCCGCTCTGCCGGAGCTTGACGGCAGCGCTGCGGCGGCAGATTTCCGCGCGCGCTTTTGCGGCGGGCTTGACGAGCAGCTTGGGCTCTGCTGGGGGCACTCTGACCGCCTCAACGCGCTTGAGTGGCATACGTGCAGCGAGTTTAACATCGCCGTGCGCCCGCTTGTGCTGCTGCTGGCAAAGCGCGCGGACATCGGCGGCGACGGCAGGCTCGATTCCGCGAGAGCCAAGGCGTTCTATCTCGCCGAGGGCGAGATGATAGAGGTCTACTCCGACACGCTGCATTTTTGCCCGTGCGAGGTCACGCCCGCCGGCTTTTCCTGCATTGTCGCGCTTCAGCGCGGCACAAATCTCCCCCTCGAAGCGGACCGTGCGCGCGTCGGCGGTCTATGGGCAAAAAACAAATGGCTGATCGCGCACGAGGACAACGCCGCGCTTCTGGCAAAGGGTGCGGTCGCCGGAATATACGGCGAAAACTGGAAGATAAACACCATTTGATAAAAGGAAGGATATACGATTATGCAGATGAGATCATTCATGTTTGACATGGTGCGCTCCGAGCTGGAGGATGCGGTAGGCAGAGACAACGTTTCCACAAGCCTTGCCGAGCGTGAGACTTACAGCGTCGACTATTTCTGGATCGGACGTATGTGGCAGGACAGGGGCGCGGACGGTCCCATGCCTGACATCATTGTCAGACCCGGCTCCTCCGAGGAGGTTTCAAAGGTTCTGAAAATAGCGAATTACTATAAGATCCCCGTGCACACCTGGGGCGGCGGCTCCGGCTCTCAGGGCGGCGCGCTGCCGATGGCGGGCGGAATACTGCTCGACATGAAGCGCATGAACCATCTCATCGCCATTGACGAGAGCTCCCATTCCATCACCGCCGAAGCCGGAATGATATTCCAGCAGCTTGAGTGGTACGCAAACGAGCGGGGCTATTCGTGCATGCATATTCCCTCCTGCCTCACCTGCGGCACGATAGGCGGCGCGCTCGGTCATCGCGGCATAGGCATTTTCTCCTCCAAATACGGCAAGATCGACGATATGTGCATGAGCATGGAGGTCGTGCTGCCCAATGGCGATATCATCAACACCCTCCCTGTTCCCAAGCACGCGGCAGGACCGGATCTCAACCAGATATTCATCGGCTCGGAGGGAACGCTTGGCATCATCACCAAGGCGACATTCCGTCTCTATGAGCAGCCCGAGTGCCGCAAGCACCGCGCTTTCCTTTTCCCGACCATGACCGCCGGACTTGAGGCGGGGCGCGACATCATGCAGAAGGTGCAGCCGTCCATCATGCGCCTTTTTGACGAGGCGGAAACCGTCTCCATCATCAAGAAGATAATCGGTGTCGAGGAAAAGGGCAACTTCATGAACCTCACCCTTGAGGGCATCGAGCGCATAGTTGACATAGAGATGGAGATTGTCCTCGACATCTGCGCCAAGCACGGCGCGCGCGACCTTGGCAGCGACTACGGCGAAAAGTGGTTTGAAAACCGCATCACCTTCTTCTATCCCGACCACATCATGGATATTCCCCAGATGTTCGGCACGATGGACACCGTTGCCGATTTCGGGCACATAGAGAAGATATATTGGGCGATGAAGAACGCCATCGAGAGTAATTTCCCCGGTGTGAAGTTTATCGCGCACTGCTCGCACTGGTACGGCTGGGGCACGATGATATACGACCGCTTTATCATGGACAACCCGCCCGAGGACAAGGAGGAGGCGCTGCGCCTGCACAACGAGATTTGGAACGTCGGTGTGCGCGCCGCTATGGAGAACGGCGGTGTCATCAATGACCACCACGGCATAGGACTCAAGCTGTCCAGACTTATGAAAGAGCAGTACGGCCCCGCGTTTCAGGTCATGGAGGGGCTTAAAAAGAGTCTCGACCCCAATGGCATCATGAACCCGTATAAGCTCGGTCTTTGAGGAGGTAACGATAATGATAAGCCAGAACGCCCTTAAACACGCCAATAAATGCCGCTTTTGCTGGATGTGCCGTCACCTCTGCCCCGTACAGCTTCAGACCGGCAAGGAGATCAACACCCCCCGCGCAAAGGGGCTGCTGCTGTCCATGAATCAGCGCGGCAAGGCTTTCACGCCCGACGAGGCGCAGGCAATGTACGAGTGCCTGTTGTGCGATGCGTGCACCAACGACTGCGCCACGGGGTATCAGCCGCCGCTGTTCATCCGCGAGGCACGCACCGAGGCGGTCGTTAACGACATTGCCCCCAAATCCGTCATGCAGCTTATAGACAATATCGAGCGCACCGGCAATATCTACGGCGAGGCGAAGCCCGCCTTTGCCGCCGATGCGTCGGCGGATACGCTGCTCTACATCGGTGAGGTCGCCGCGATAAAGACCCCCCAAATGGTCAAAGCCTTTCTTGACCTCATGAAAAAGTCTGATGTGCATATTATGACGCTTGCCGACGAGCCGTCAAGCGGTGTCATGCTCGGCGATCTCATGGGCTACACCGCCGAGGTTCAGGAGCAGGCAAAGGCCTGTGCCGCCGCGATCAATGCCTCCGGCGCGAAAACCGTCGTCGTCCTTGACAGCTACGATGCCGAAATAATGGCGCAGAAGTACGGCGAATGGGGCTGTGAGATAAAGGCGGAGCTTGTCACCGCCACGGCGTTCGCCGCAAAGCTTGCCGAGGAGGGGCGGCTTGCCCCCAAGGCGGCAAAGGGCGCGCTTGCCGCGTGCCACGATGACGACCGCCTCGCCCGCACCTTCCATGAGTTTGAGCCTATCCGCGCCCTTGCCAAGTCTGCCGGATATGAGCCGGTTGAAATGTTCAATCACGGCAGGCTTGCCAAGTCCGCCGGCTCTGCCGTGGCGCTGGGCTATATGCCGGAGATCACAAAGAAGGTCGCCGCCGGTCGCTGGGACGATCTTGCCCGCACCGAGGCTAAGATAATGCTGACCGCGAGCCCTGAGGCGTACCTCTGCCTTTCGCAGTGCGTGCCCGAGGGCATGACGCTCGTTGATGTCTATTCCGCACTCGACGCGTAAACACGATATTATGAACAAAAACATCCTTGTCTGCGTAAAAACAGTGCCGACCTCCTCCGATGTGCAGGTGGACAGTGATTTCTGCCTGCGTCGGGAAAGTGTTGCCTCGGAGCTGAACATAGCCGATGAATCCGCGCTTGAGGCGGCGGTGCGGCTGCGCGGCGGGGATGCTTTTGTCATTGCGCTGTCCATGGGACCGCCCTCTGCGGCGGACACGCTGAGCGCCCTATTTGCCAAGGGCGCGGACAGGGTCGTGCTGCTGAGCGACACTGCCCTTGCCGGCGCGGATACCCGCGCCACGGCCGCCGCGCTCGCCGCGCTGGTCGATCACGTCGGCGGCGCGGAGCTCATTTTGTGCGGTCGGCGCAGCATAGACGGCGAAACGGGGCAGATCCCCGGTGAGCTTGCCTCGGCGCTCGGTATGCCGTGCGTGTCGAATGTTGAGAGTATTGAGCGCGGCAGCGCGGGGTATGTTCTCCGCCGTCGGCTTGAGGACGGCGTGGCGGAGCTTGAGTGCGGCGAGGGCACAGTCGTGTCGATGTGCGAGTATTCATACCCGCCGCGTCTGCCCGGCATCGCCGCGCTCCGCCGCAGTCGGGATAAGACCGTGGAGCGCGTCAGCGCGGCAGACGTAGGGCTCACGTCGGAGAACTGCGGGCTTGCCGCCTCGCCCACGCGCACCGTGCGCGTGCAGAGCCGTTATCCGGGGCTTCGCAAATGCGCGTTCATGCCCGATGCCGACAGCGGCGCACGGGAGATCGTGCGGCGCATAGAGGAGGGCAGAGCATGAGCGGGCATATACTTGTGCTGTGTCCGTTCGAGCTCGACGCGGGGCTTGTCAGCCGCGCGCGGGAGCTTGCGGACAAGTGCGGCGGCACGCTGCGCGTGCTCTGCCGCGAGAGTGAGGGCGACACAGCCGCGCGCTGCGGCGCGGATATGCTCGCGCTTTTGCCGGAGGAGGAGCTGTCGCCTGATGACGGCGCGCTTGCGGCGTGGCTTGAGGCAAAAGCACGCGCATGGGGCGCAGATATCATCCTCGCTCCGGCGGGAATACGCCTGAGGAATATCATGCCCATGCTTGCGTGGCGGCTCGGCGCGGGGCTGACGGCGGACTGCTCACTTATTGACATCGATGCTGACGCGCGCCTGCTCCAGACACGCCCCGCGTTCGGCAACAGCCTTGTTGCCGATATAATCACGCTCGGTCGCGTGCAGATGGCGACCGTCTGCCCCAATGCGTACCGCCCGCGCGCGGTGAGGTCGGCGGAGGCAGTGCGGACGTGGGAGAGCATGGAGAGCATAACACCCCGCGTTCGGCAGCTCGGCTTTGAGCGCTACGCCGTCACAAGACCGCTGAGCCAGGCGGATGTGATAATCGCCGGAGGGCGCGGCGTAGGCTCAAGGGAGAGCTTTGCGGTGCTGACACGGCTTGCCGCCGTGCTGGGCGCGGGCATAGGCGCATCGCGCGGCGCGGTGGATGCGGGCTTCGCGCCGCACTCGTGCCAGGTCGGTCTTACCGGCGTGAGCGTGCACCCGCGCATTTACGTCGCCGTTGGCATTTCCGGCGCGGTGCAGCATCTCGCCGGTATGTCCGGCGCGGAGACTGTCATTGCGGTCAACACCGACCCCAAGGCGCAAATATTCTCCTATGCGGATATCGGCATAGTCGCCGATTGGCGCGAGGTCACTGACAGCATAGAAAAGCTGATAAGTAATAAATAGGCATAATTAAATTATCGGAGGTAAATTATCATGAATCTCAAAAAAAGCTATGTCCCCAAAATCGGTTACACCGAGATATGCAAGAGCGGCGAATGCTCGCTGAAGATGCTCGACTTCGGCATGGTCGAGCTTATGCGCGGCGACAGCGTCATCATAGAAACGGGCGAGAAGGAATTTGCATTCATCATCCTCGGCGGTCATGCGGACTTTGCCTTTGACGCGACCGTGTGGAAGAACGTCGGCGGGCGGCGCTCCGTGTTCGAGGGCAAGGCGACGAGCGTGTATATGCCGCGCCATAAGACGCTCACGATAACCGGCTGTGAGCATGTCAAGATCGCCGTATGCTCCACAATGGTGGACGAGGACAGCGAGCCGGAGATTGTCGGCGCGGATCGCGTGCGCTCCGTCGTTCTCGGCGTGAAACCGTGGGAGCGCGACACGCACTTCATCATCGACGGCGCGACCAATGCCAAGCGCCTCACCATCGGCGAGGCTTTCGTCACGCCGGGCAACTGGGCGGGCTTCCCCCCGCACAAGCACGATGTCGACAATATGCCGCAGGAGGGCATACTTGAGGAGATATACTACTTCCTTTTCCAGCCGGAGCAGGGCTTCGCGGTGCAGTGTGCCTATACCAAGGACGGCGAGTTTGACGAGGCGTACAGAGTTCTCAGCGACGACCTTGTCGAGTTCCCGCGCGGCTATCATACCACCGTCGGCGCGCCCGGCTACAACACCTACTTCCTCTGGCTCATGGCGGGCGAGCATCAGGGCTTCTTCCGCTCCAACGACCCGGATCATGACTGGGTGAGCGCCGTGGAAAACCTCGTCAAAAAGAGCTGAAGTCAACACCAAAACGAATGGAGAAGCGCGGTCCATGCTCATATGAGCACCGACCGCGCGCTTTGTAAATGCTATGATGTATTTTCTTTTGGCGATAATATATATCGCCTATGTCGGCGTTGGTCTGCCCAACGGGATACTCGGCTCTGCGTGGCCGACGATGCATGAAGAGCTCGGCGTGGCGCTCTCCGGCGCGGGTACGGTGTCCATGATAATGTCCGGCTGCACGATACTTGCAAGTCTTGCCGCGCCGCCTGTCATCCGACGTGTTGGGGCGAAAAACTCCGCCGCACTGAGCATTGCGCTCACCTGCACGGGGCTGTTTGGGTTTTCGGTGTGCCCCGCATTCGGCGCGGTCTGCCTCGCCGCCGTGCCGTACGGACTGGGCGCGGGCGGGATCGATGTCGTGCTCAACGATTATCTTGCGCGCAATTATGCCAGCCGCTATCTCGCGTGGATGCACTGTATGTGGGGCTTGGGCGCGTCGATCGGGCCGTACATAGTTTCGTGGGCGCTCGTCAACGGCGGCTGGCGCATGGGGTATCGGAGCATCGCGCTCATACAGCTTGCTCTCGTCGTAATGCTGCTCTTTAGCGCACCGCTGTGGAAGAAAGAGGAGCTCCGCCCCGCAGAAAGCGGAGAGGGGCACGAGCGCACATACGTCGGGGATATCTTTAAGACGCGCGGCGCGCTGACGGTTATCGTCATGTTCTTCTGCTACTGTGCGGCGGAAAAGACGGCGAGCCTCTGGTGCGGCAGCTTCCTCGTGTACAGCCGCGGCTTTTCCGAAGCGGACGCGGCGGCGTTTGTCAGCCTCTTTTACATCGGCATGACTGCCGGACGTGCGCTCTCCGGCTTTGTCAGCTATAAGCTGAGCGACCGGCAGATGGTGCGCACGGGCAGCGCCGTTATCGCGGCTGGCGCACTCACGCTGATCATATGTGCCGAGCACACGGCATCGCTTGTCGGCTTTTTCATGGTGGGGCTCGGCTGCGCGCCGATATATCCCTGTATCATTCACATGACACCGACGCTTTTCGGCGCGGAAAAGGCGCAGACGCTCATCGGCACGGAGCTTGCCGGCGCGTATATCGGCGCGCTGACCATGCCGGCGCTGTTCGGCCTGCTGGCAAACAACGGCATGACCGGTCTCCTGCCGGAATACATCCTCGCGCTCACCGCGCTGATGTTCGCCCTGCATGAGCTGCTGCAAAAAACGCACGGCGGTGGGTGAATAGTATTGGGATTGATATTAACTCGGATGATGAGACGATAACTGCCAAATCTATTGTGGGAAAAGGAATGTTTTTGGATTCAGTGAGACATATGCTGAGTCAGACATTGAAGCCTATGTACAAATCATAGATGGCACATTAAAATTGACCGGGTGTTTCGGAATAGTCAGCCAATTTTGATGGGGCTGTGACAAACGCAGTGTCATTATAGCAACGCAAACCGGGAGCGCCGAGCAAACGGCGCTCCCGAATGTTATACTCTATGCAATCAGACTTATTTGTCGAGCAGCTTTTTAATATCCAGCGCGGCGACGGCGGCGGTCAGCACGGCGAAAGTCCAAAACAGCGCGCTGCGCTTGCCGTTGCCTTCCTTCTTGCCGAGTATGCAGTTTGCTGCGAAGAGAAGATAAAGCGGCACGTTTTCAAATTTCAGCTCAAGCATCTTGCCCGTGCAAAAGTACGTGACCAGTCTGGCGACAGACAGCGCAGTGGCGATAAGTGCAAGGATAACAATAACAGTGCTCATAGATTTTACCTCCTGTATTTGATTTGTGTTGATTATATCATATAAGCCGCCAAAAATCTACTGCGTTTTTGTAGGTGTTACAATGATGTGTGACAAATAAGAAAAAAGGATAGCGAATAGGAGA
>CAVGKI010000073.1:0-8761 GCA_963629655.1 Butyricicoccaceae bacterium
TTATAATATTGAATCATTTTCGGAGGAGAGAATATGACTAAGCTTTATGTTTTTATTGCGCTTACCCTACTGGCACTCGTGGCAGTGCTGGTCAGCCTCATCGTGCTCATCGTGCGCGCGATAATGAAGAAAAACGTCAAGGTGGTGGCAATAGTGCTCGCGGTCGCGGTCGCGCTCACTGCGCTTTGCGCGTTTCTCACAATGCGTGCATACGCCAATGCGGCGGCGACGCTTCCACTGCAGAGCATCACCGAGGCAGTCAACAACAATATGCAGACCGACGAGGACGGCAACAGCTACTTCACGCTCACTTTTGAGACGACCGACCGCGACGGCAACACCGTCACGAGCGATATTTTCGCCGAGAACAAGCTCACGCTCGTCAACCTCTGGGAGCCGTGGTGCAATCCGTGCGTCGGCGAGATGCCGGATCTCCAGCGCCTTTCTGAGGACTATGCCGACAAGGGCGTGGCGGTCGTCGGCGTGTACAGCACGGAGGATGGCGCGGACAAGGTGCTCTCCGACAACGGTATTACATACCTCATTCTGCACTATAACGACGATTTCTCCCTCCTGGCAGCGCCGAGCGCCGTGCCTGCGTCCGTGCTCGTGGACAGCGAGGGCAGAATTGTCACCATGAACCCGAGCGAGGAGGAGCTTGCCGAGATCAGCAACGGCAGCACCGACCCCACCATACTTGAATACTACCGCAACATTGTCCTCGGCAGCCGTGAATACAGCTACTGGGCGGACATACTGGACAAATACCTCGCCGAGAACTGACGGCGAGAGGGAGGTATATGCCATGAAGAAAAAAATAGCGGTCATTGCCGCTGTGCTGGTGCTCGCGCTGGCGCTGTGCGCCTGCGGCGCGGCGAAGGGGTACACCCTCAAGGTCGTTGACAATACGGGCGCGCCCGTCGCGGGGGTGCAGCTTCAGGTCTGCGACGATGCGAGCTGCACGCTTGTCACGACGGATGCCAACGGCACTGCGGTGTACGGCGGCGAGGAGAAGGACTATGAGGTGCACGTCTACTCCGTCCCCGACGGGTACAGCGATGACGGCACTATCGTCCCCATATCCGCCCTCGGCGAGTACAGCATTACCATCAACAAGGCGGCGTAACGCCTGCATGACGCTATTCGCGGCGGTGCTTGACAGCACCGCCGCGAATGTACTATAATCGGACAAAATACGCTGAAAATTGAGGAATACGATGAAAAAACAGACATTGAACACGGCGGCACTCGGCTCGGCACTGGTCATAATCGCGGGTATATTCTGGGGCAGCATGGGCATATTCGTCCGCGCAATGGGTGAGTACGGGTTTAACTCGATACAGATCGCGGCGCTGCGGCTGACGGTCGCGGCGGCGGTGTTCACCGTGCTGCACTGCGTGCGTGAGCGCGGCGCGCTGTGGATAGCGGCGCGGGACATTCCGCTTTTCCTCGGCTTGGGGCTGGGCAGCATACTGTTTTTCACGGTGTGCTACTTCTCGGCGATAAGCATGATGACGCTCTCCACAGCCGCAATACTGCTGTACACCTCGCCGATATGGGTGATGCTGATGTCGTGCCTGCTTCTTAAGGAGCGGCTCACGGCGCGAAAGCTTGCGGCGCTTGCGTGCGCGTTCGGCGGGTGCGTGCTCGTCTCCGGGATAGGCGGCGGGAGCATGACCGCGCGCGGGCTTATCGTGGGGCTGTGCTCCGGCATCGGGTACGGGCTGTACAGCATTCTTGGCTCGGTCGCGCTGAAAAAGTACAGTGCGCTCACCGTCACGACGTATACCTTTGTCATTGCCGCCCTCGGCGCGTGGCTCATCTGTGACCCGTCGGACACGGCGGCGAAGCTCACCGCAGCGGAGAGCATATGGCGGCTTGACGGGCTTATCGTGCTGGCGGGGCTTGTGACGGCGGTCATACCGTTCGCGGCGTACACGCGCGGGCTTACGTATATCGAGCCAAGCCGCGCCGCGATACTTGCCACGGTAGAGCCGATGGTTGCAACACTCCTCGGCGCGCTCGTCTTTGCCGAGCCTGTCACGCTCATTTCCGGGCTCGGCATAGTGCTGATCCTTATATCTGTCGTGCTGCTGAATGCAGGACAAAAGTCCTAAAACATCACCAAATTTATTCCACGAGGCAGGGCATATTAGCGCCTGCCTCGTGTATTTTTATCCGTGCTCAAGCGTTATCAGCACGATTTCCGGGCGGTTGTTGACGCGCAGGGGAAAAAGACTGTTGCCGAGCCCGCGGCTGACGATCATGTCGCTGCCGCCGACGGAGTACAGCCCCGCGTCGTACTTGGGGAACAGCCCCTGACCGGGCGCGGCGAGTCCGCCGATGAACGGCAGACGTATCTGCCCGCCGTGCGCGTGCCCGCTGAGCACCAAATCAGCACCACCTGCGATGTAGCTGTCGATATATTCCGGGCGGTGGGCGAGAAGAACGGTGTATTCATCGCCTCCGTCGGTAAGGCGGGCGAGCTTGTTTTCTATCATCGCGGGGAAGCCTTCGGCAATCTCCTCGCGCGTGGCGAAGTTCGGGTCGTCCAGTCCTGCGAGCAGCAGTGTATCACCGCCGCGTGTGAGGCGGCACATACGGTCGCTCAGTATGTTCACGCCGAACGCTGCCATGCCCTCGCGCAGTATCCAGTATTCCATCACCGCGCCCTCGTGGTTGCCCGTCACGTAGTACACGGGCGCAATATTCACCGCGCCCTCGGCAAAGCGGAGCGTGAGGTCAATATCCGTGCGGTTCGCATCGATGAGATCGCCGGTCATCACGATAATGTCCGGCTCACACTCGGCGAGCATATCGAGGAGCTTTTCGTTCCCCTCGCCGAACTCCGCGTCGTGCAGGTCGGACACCTGCGCGATGCGAAAGCCGTCAAACCCGGCGGGAATGCGCGCACCGCGCACCGTGATACGGCTCACCGTCAGCGCCGTGTTGCCCCATGCCAGCCACGCCGTGAGCGCTGCCAGCGCGAACAGCACCAAACCTGTTGTGACTGCGCGCCGTCTGCGCGTCGGCGCGCGCCTGCTCTGCCGGTGCTTCATTTTCTCGCCCCTCTCCGCTGATTGTATAGAGTATATAGAATAATTATATGCCGCCTGTCAAGTAGAAAATATCGCAAGAATGCGCCGCGTTCGGATGGACGCGGCGCATTGCACAGTCAATATTGCTTTTTACTCGACCTTGTAATATTCACAGCTCTGGTTTGTCACGAGAGAGTTGTACATCGTGTACGTGAAGCGACCAAGGTCGGAGATGAGCGCGCAGTAGGTCGTCACGCCGTCGGGCGACACGGTGAAAGTGTTCGACCCGACAATTGCGGACAGCTCAAGGGGGTAATCCTCGCCGCCCGTGGGGTAGATGACAAGTCTGGCGCTCGTGTCGTCAATGATGACCTTGGACGTAAAGGAATAGCATTTGAGCGACAGCCCGGAGGTCTGGGCAATGAGCGTCGGATCGCCCTGATAAAGCTCCCATGTGCCGCAGTACGGCGCGTAGTATTGCAGCACGTTCAGCCATTGCTCGCGCATATCAAACTCGCCCTTGTAATCGGTGAGCCATTGGTACGCGCCGATGACGTCGCCCTCGGCGCACTTTTGATAGAACGGCTTTGTGAAGTCCCCGGCATCAATGGCACGCTGCATCTGCTCTTTGCTGTCCTTGTAGTCGCCGAGCGCGGCAAACTCCTCGCTCACGGCTTGGCATATCGGCTCGGTGCCGCTCTCCGGCGCGTCGGCGATGTTGATCTCCACCCCGTCCGCGCGGACAGCCTCGCGTATGTCGGACGAAACATCGTTGCCCAGCTCCGCAAACACCGACTGCGGAATGTAAAACACGCTCTTTACGCCGTCGGTATCGCTCAGCGCCGCCGTCACGCCCTCCATGAAATATTTGTCCACAATGTCGCACAGCGCTGCGGCGCGCCGATACATGCTCTCCTTTGCCATGTCGGCGCTGTCCTTATAGTCGCCCATGGCGAGGAACGCATCGCGCGCCTTGAGATAGCAGCCCTCATCAAGCAGCGCCTGCGCCGCGTCGTATTCGCCGCGCTTCTGCTCGTCGAAATAATCCGCTATCGCTTTCTGCGCGCTCTCGCGCTGTGCGGCGCAATCGGCATAATCGCCCAGCGCGGCGAAGAGCTTGTCCGCCTCACGGTAGAGCGCGACGGACACCGTCTCACCCTCCGCAACGTCCGAGCGCTTCAGTCCCAGCTCGAGCAGCCCCGCGACATCGCCGTTTTTCGCGCAGTCCATTATGTACAGCGCCCTCTTATACGGCACGACCTTTTCGGCGTACTCCTCGGCATCGCCGTAGCTGCCCAGCGCCGTGAATGCGCTCTCCGCCTCGTCGTATTTTCCCGCGTCCAGCAGCGCGACAGCCGCAGCGTAATCGTCCTGCTGCCTGATGTATCGCGGCACGGTGCACAGCGCTGCCGCCGCGATAATTATTATCGGTATGATAATCGCCAGCGCGATAATGAGCTTTTTCCGCGCGGACTTCTTTTCCCGCTTTTCCTCAACGTCCTGCTGCTTCTCCGTCTCGACGCGCTGCGCGCTCTCGGAGCGGAGAGAGCCGAGGTTGATGTTTTTCAGCGCGGCGTATACCCGGCGGCAGCGGTGGCATTTCGCCTCCGCCTCACGGTTTATCGCGCCGCATGCGCACACCCACAGCCCGCGCTCGTCCTCCGGCATCATCACGCAGTCGCTGCCGTAGCGTATGACGAACTGCCCCGCGACCTCTTCGCCGCCGAGAGCGTCGCGAAGCGTGCGCGGGATATTCAGCGCCGTCCATGCCGCGCCCGTCCCGTCCCAGCGTGAGCCGTCGGCATATGTGACCTCCGTCACGGACACGGTGAAGGACACGGTGTCACTCTCCGGCAGCACTATGGCGGACTTCTGCCCAAACTCATCATCGCGTGCCGCGTTCACATCGGCATAGAGGTATTCCACCGCTGTGCCGCGCCCAACGCCGTCCGCGCCCAGCGGTATCACGCTCACGCGCACGGAGGCAAGCTTTTTCTCCGCAACGCTCAGAAACTTGAGCTGGACAAGCCTGCGGCGCGACAAGGTATCGTCCAGCAGTGCGCCGGCGGCAATAATGACCGGCGCGCCGTCGGCATAGAGCCGGTGCGGCAGCACATATTTTTTCTCGTATCTTTCAGCCATGCCGCGTCACCTCAAAGCTCCGGCAAATCATCGCTCACGATGGCGGGGGCGGATACCTCGCCCGCCCGGTCGGGCAGCGCGACGATCAATAGATACCCCACTATCCACAGCAAAAACGCCAGCCACATATATTTTTTTGCGTTCCAGCCCTTCATGGCGGCAGCCCTGTAAAACTCCCTCGCCACGAACCAGTGCGCGACCAGCACAGCAATGACCGCGAGCACGATAAGAACGGTACTTAGCCACGACATAAGCACAGACAAACGCCCTCTTTCTTTAAGGCAGCCGCATTATGCGGTGCTGCCTTTTTATATTCTTTAATATATGCATTTATGCATATATTATATTTGTGTATACTGTGTTATGTCAAGTGCTTTTGCGTGAAGAATTTTGCACTTTTGCGGAAATCAGCTTATATTTACGCCTATTCCGTTGACCTCGACCCCGCTGTCGGCGGGAATGAGTATGTATTTGCGCCCGGATATTACGCGCGTTTCGATGAGATAGCTGCTCTCCGGGGCGACGCTTATTTTTATCTCCGGCGTTTCTATCCTGAACTTCTTTGCGTCGATGATATTGTTGGGGTCGAGTGCGGCGTTTTCGCCGAACTCCTTTTCACACTCGCCGCAGAAGCTCTCCACCGTCTCGTCACCGAGCCCGCTGTCGCGCAGCATTGACCCCACCTCGTTTATCGTCAGCTCCAGCCGCTCCGGGTCATTGGCTTCCTTGTGCTCGGCAATGCGTGTGCGTATATGCTCATGCACGGACTGCACCACATCGAAGCTGCATTCGCTGTCCAGAGCGTCCGATATTGCCGCGCCGAACGCATCGCGCTGCGCGGGGGCGGACATGACCGGCGGCGTATGGAACAGGGCATCTATAAGCTCCTGATGCACCTCTGCGGGCTTGCGGGTGTAATAAAGGACATTGTAAATGTTCGCTGCGCGTGAGTCGAAGCACGGGAACATGAAGCCCAGCGCGGGATTTGCGACGGTCTGCCCCACCGTGCTCAGGCGGAATTCGCCGCTCTGCGCGCTGTAGCCCAGCTCAGGCTCGGCGGAGCGCACCGGGCAGATGCAGCACACGAAGTATTTGAACACCTCTCCGCCGTCCTCCTGCATTGCGCCGTCGCGCCCGCGGTAGGGGACATCGTAGGCATCCGCCGCGAGGAGAATGAGATATCCGCTCTCGTCCTCAAGGGCGAGGGAGTCGATTATGCGGCGGTACAGCGCCGCGCGCGCCTCGTCGTCGCGCCCAAGCTCCGTTTTCAGCTTCATGAGCAGGGAATGCTCCTCGCTTCCGGCGACCTGCGCCGTGGCAAATTCAATGTCGATGAGATTCTTCCCAAGCGTTCCCGACAGCGCCTTTTTCATTATCGCAAGGTACATCTCCGCCTCGTCGTGGCTCAAAAGCCCGAACGAGGTGTCAAACTGCGACACTATCTCCTTTGCAGAGTTTACATAACAACCGTATATGGATGAGATGGAGCAGCGGTCGAGTTTCCACCTGCGGCGTATTTCGTTGAGTTCTTTTTGATTCATGTTTTTCCTCCTTGTGGAAGCCCTGAATAAATGGCTGTCAGCGTCTGAGTGGAAAGATTTCCGTCTGATTTTATGAATTTTCCTTGAAATACACAAAGTATTCCTGCAAAAAAACTCATTTCATCAGCCAAAAATTTTTCTCTCTCAGCCATCTGACGCATTTAATCAATGCTTCCTTGAGTGGCTACGGGTTAGTATAGCCCAATCCGCCCCCGATGGCAAGAAAATTCCGTATTGCTATTTCCGACGTTTTGCGTATAATGTGTTATTATATTACGGATTACGGGAGGATAGGCGCATGAAAGCCATCGTCAGTGTTTTTGCCAAGGATTCCAAGGGGATAACCGCGTATGTCTCCTCGCTGCTCGCGGAGAAGGAGATAAATATACTCGACATCAGCCAGACGCTCATGCAGGAGTTTTTTGCCATGATAATGCTTGTTGACCTTGCGGACTGCACGCTGGGGTTTGACGAGCTGTCGCATTTTCTGCATGAGAAGGGCGAGGCGCGCGCACTTGATATCCACATCCAGCGTCAGGATATATTTGAGGCGATGCACAGGATCTGAGGGGCGGGACTATGAGCTATTTACTGAACAGCAGTGAGATACTGCAAACCATAGAGATGATAAACCAGCAGCACCTTGATGTGCGCACCGTCACCATGGGCATAAGTCTCCTTGACTGCGCCGACAGCGACATGCAGACCTGCTGCCGCAAGGTGTATGACAAGATATGCCGCCGCGCGGACAGGCTCGTCGCCACGGGGTGCGAGATAGAGAGCGAGTTCGGCATACCCATCGTCAATAAGCGCGTTTCCGTCACGCCAATATCGCTCGTCGCGGCGGCGTGCACGCAGGACGATTATGTCCCTCTTGCGCTGACGCTCGACCGCGCGGCAAAGACGCTGGGTGTCAACTTCATCGGCGGCTTCACGGCGCTTGCGCATAAGGGGCTGACGGAGAGCGACGAGCGGCTCATCCGCTCCATTCCTCAGGCGCTTACCGAGACGGAGCTTGTCTGCTCCAGCGTCAATGTCGCCTCCACGCGCGCGGGCATCAACATGGATGCTGTCGCACTGATGGGGCGCGTTGTGCGCGCCGCGGCGGACATTGACCCGATGGGCTGTGCAAAGCTTGTGGTGTTTGCAAACGCGGTGGAGGATAACCCGTTCATGGCGGGCGCGTTTCACGGCGTGGGCGAGCCGGAGTGCGTCATCAATGTGGGCGTGTCAGGTCCCGGTGTTGTGGCGCATGCCCTGCGCGCTTGCAAGGGGCAGCCGTTCGACATTGTGGCGGACACCATCAAAAAGACCGCGTTCAAGATAACACGCATGGGTCAGCTCGTGGCGCAGGAGGCATCGCGAAGGCTCGGCGTGCCGTTCGGCGTGGTCGATCTGTCGCTCGCGCCGACGCCCGCCGTCGGTGACAGCGTTGCCGAGATATTGGAGACAATGGGGCTTGAAAAGTGCGGCACTCACGGCACGACTGCGGCGCTCGCGCTGCTCAACGACGCGGTGAAAAAGGGCGGCGTTATGGCATCCAGCCATGTCGGCGGGCTCTCCGGCGCGTTTATCCCCGTGTCGGAGGATGCCGGCATGATCTCCGCCGTCGAGGCGGGCGCGCTCACGATAGACAAGCTTGAAGCCATGACCTGCGTGTGCTCCGTCGGGCTTGATATGATAGCCGTTCCCGGCAACACCACGGCGGACACCATCTCCGCCATAATCGCCGACGAGGCGGCGATAGGCATGGTCAACAACAAGACCACCGCCGTGCGCATTATCCCCGCCGCAGGAAAAACGGTGGGGGACACTGTGGACTTCGGCGGGCTTTTGGGCAGCGCGCCGGTCATGCCGCTGCATACCGGCTCGTCGGCGGAGTTCATTGCCCGCGGCGGACGCATCCCCGCCCCGCTCCACAGCCTGAAGAACTGAGAGATGTGCGTATAAAAAATCCTGCCGCGAGGCAGGATTTTTTATACTATTTTCTCATACAGCGTAAATTCGTCATTGCAAAACACCTGCGTGAATCTGTCGCGC
>CAVGKI010000074.1:0-8723 GCA_963629655.1 Butyricicoccaceae bacterium
ACCATATAAGCCGCCGTTTGAGCTTCGGCGTCTCGTGATCCTCCAGCTGAGCCTCCGCCTCTGACGCCGACGGCGCGGACTTTCCCGCGCCCTTGAGCGATGCACCGTAGCCCGCGTTCCTGACCGCGGATATCACAGCGTCCGGCGTGGCCGTGCCTTCAACGCCCATCGAGTTTGTCAGCAGGCTCACGGAGCACGCCGTGACCCCCTCGACCTTTGACACCGCCTTTTCCACCCGCGCCGAGCACGCCGCACAGCTCATACCCGTCACATTATACTGTGTCATTTCCGTATATCCTCCGAAAGCTATTTCATAAGCTTTTGCAGCGTGGCAACAAGCTCATCAATGACCTCGTCATTACCCTGCCGTATATCGTCCGCCACGCAGGTGCGTATATGGCTGGCAAGCAGCTCTTTATTAAACGCATTCACCGCCGCGTTCACCGCCGCCGACTGCACCAGTATATCCGGGCAGTATGCGCCGTTTTCCACCATGCCGCGTATGCCGCGTATCTGTCCCTCAATGCGGTTGAGCCGATTGATGAGCTTGGCATACTCCTCCGGCGTGCGCTCCTTTTTCCGCTGCGAGCAGCAGCATTTCTTTTCCTCCACCTGAGCTTTTCCCCTCCTCGCGCTCAAAATACCCCCATGGGGTATTTTGAGTATATACCCCCACGGGGTATTTGTCAACGGGAAAATTGAAATTTTGTGCAAGCTGCCGTTGCGGTACGGCTGCGCATTTGCTATAATATATGCGCAAATCCATAATTCATACAAGAAAGGTCGTATTTATCATGGCAGTTGAAATCATAAGCGCCCCCAACGCTCCTGCGGCAATAGGTCCGTATTCCCACGGGACAAAGTGCGGCAATATCATCTTCACCTCCGGGCAGTGCCCGTTCTACCCCGGCACGGGCGAGGTCGAGCGCGACGTGAAGAAAGCGACAGCCCTTGCGCTCAACAACGTCCTCGCCGTTGTCGAAGCCGGCGGCGGCAAAAAGACCGACATCGCCAAGGTGGAGATTTTCATCCGTGACCTTGCCAACTTCGGCGCGATAAACGAGGTGTACGCGGAGTTCTTCGGCGCTCATAAGCCCGCGCGCTACTGCGTGCAGGTCGCAGCGCTGCCCAAGGATGCGGAGCTTGAGGTCGCGGCGACGGCATATCTCGGCTGACTTGGCGCGCAGCATTGGAAGGCTGAGCGGAGAAAAATCATGCGGTTATTTGATATACTCGGTCCTGTGATGGTGGGACCGTCGAGCAGCCACACGGCGGGCGCGGTGCGCATCGGGCTGACGGCGCGGAAGCTGCTGGGCGACGAGCCTGTGCATGCGGACATATCTCTGCACGGCAGCTTTGCGCTGACCGGGCGCGGGCATGGGACGGACTGCGCACTGATTGCGGGGCTGCTGGGAATGCAGCCGGACGACCTGCGCATACCGCAGAGCTTCGAGGCGGCAAAGGAGCGCGGGCTTTCATACACCTTCAAAAACATGCAGCTTCGCAACGCGCACCCGAACACCGCGCGCCTCCAGCTCACGGGCAAAAGCGGGCGCACACTCGATGTCGTCGCGGAGAGCATAGGCGGCGGGCGGATACGCATCGTCTCCCTCGACGGGATAGAGGCGAATTTCTCCGGCGAGCACAACACGCTCATTGTCCACAATCAGGATGTCCCCGGTCACGTCGCCGCCGTGACAACGGCGCTCATGCAGCGGCAGATAAACATCGCCACGAAAACGGCTACACCGCAGAAGCCTCGCATCATCAGCTCATGCAGCTCTGGGATGCCATGCGCCGGTCGAGCGCGCAGTACCGCGCCGAGGACCGCTCTAACAGCGGCTTTATCGGCGGTGACGCGGCAAAGCTCCGCACCGCCGCCGAGCGCGGCGCGCTGCTGGGCGGGACATACTTCCTGCGCGTGACGGAGGAGGCGCTGAAGGTTGCCGAGTGCAACGCCTGCATGAAGCGCATCGTTGCCGCGCCAACCGCAGGAAGCTGCGGCGTGCTGCCGGCAGTGCTCATCCCGCTGGTGGAGGAGCGTGAGCCTGACACCGAGGTCATTTTGCAAGCGCTCTACATTGCGGCGGGCTTCGGGCAGGTCGCCGCCGTGCGGGCGAGCGTGTCCGGCGCACAGGGCGGCTGTCAGGCGGAGATAGGCGTTGCCGGTGCCATGGCGGCAGCGGCACTGACGCACATCATGGGCGGCAGCGGCGAGCAGTGTGCCCACGCCTTTGCCATCGCGCTGGGGAATCTTCTCGGTCTGGTGTGCGATCCCGTGGCGGGGCTGGTGGAAATCCCGTGCGTGAAGCGCAATGTCATAGGCGCGGTGAACGCCGTGAGCGCGGCGAACATGGCGCTTGCCGGTATAACGGCACGTATCCCGGCAGACGAGGTTATCGACGCGATGGGCGAGATAGGCGATGCACTGCCGGCAAGCCTGAAAGAGACGGGGCAGGGCGGTCTTGCCGCAACACCGACGGGACGGCGCATCGCGGAGAGCCTGCTGACGGGCTGACACTATTATCGTCAATTTGTGTATAAGGAGAATGTGACCATGGACAACAGCTTCATCATTGAAAAAACCAAGGAGCTTCTCGCCGCGCCGAGCTGCTGCGCGGAGGCGAAGGCAGCCGCCGAGGCATATCTTGCCGCCGTCGGCACGGATAAGGAAGCAGAGGTCAAGAAAGCGTACCTCACCGAGCTTGGCGAGGATATTGAGCCTATCGACGGGCTTCTCGCGTTTGCCCACTCCGAAATGTGCGCGAAGATATTCGGCGAGGATGGCGCGAAAAGTTTTGCCGCCCATGCCGAGCAGCTCAAGGCGGACGGCGCGCTCTACTGCGATTGCCCCGCCTGCGCCGCAGCAGGAGCGATATTGCGTGCCGAGGGGCTTATATAAATAGCAAGCATACTAAACTACCCCGCAGGGCAAAAGCCCGGCGGGGTTCAGCTTTATATTCACTGCTTTGCGCACTGCTTGCCTGTGTGATCAACGGTGTATTCGCCGGAGAGCAGTATCTGCGACACGGGCACGATGGTATACCCATCGGCAAGCAGCGCCTCGATTATTCCGGGCAGTGCCTGCGGGGTGTTCTCCGCCGCGTTGTGGAAGAGCACGATGCTGCCCGGCGTGATGTTTTTCAGCACACGCCCCTGTATCTCGTCGGCGGATATGCCCTTCCAGTCGAGGCTGTCAACGTTCCACTGCACGACTGTCATACCCATGCCGCGTATGGCGGAGATGACATGGTCGTCATACTCCCCGTATGGACAGCGAAACAGCGTCGGCGTCACGCCCGTGATCGCCGATATTTTCTCGTTGCAGTCCGTGATGTCGGACACTATCTGCTCGTCGCTGAGCTGTGAAAAGTGCGCATGGCTCGACGAGTGGTTCATGACCTCGTTCCCCGCGTCGCTGAGCGCCTTGACGGATTCCGGGTATTTTTCCGCCCAATCGCCGACGACAAAGAACGTGGTGTGTATGCCGTATTTATCCAGTATGTCAATAAGCTGCTGCGTGTCCTCGTTGCCCCATGCCGCATCAAACGACAGCGCCACGACCTTGTCGTCGCGCTGCACGGAGTAGACCGGGAGCTGCCGCGTCGTCGATGATGCGCCGACTATCGCCGGGCTGCTCACAACCCAAAATATCAACGCGACAGCCAGCACCAAGCCGACCGCCGACAGCACCGGGCGGTTCTTCTGTACAAAACGTTTGATGTCAATCAAGCTCATCACTCCTTTTGGTACATCCTATGACAAGCCTGAATACCATTATACCGAGGGCGAAGCAATACGCCCTCGGTATTTAACATCATATTATCTTCTCACTCAGCTTTTCGCCGCCTATGAGATGAAAATGCAGGTGCATGACGGTCTGCCCGCCGTCCGCGCCGCAGTTGTTGATGACGCGGTAGCCGCCGTTCAGCCCCTCGGCTTTGGCTATCTTCGCGATGCTCTCGAACACGTGCGCCACGACTGCGGAGTTCTCGGCGGTTATGTCGGCGGCAGAGGCAATATGCTGCTTTGGCACGACGAGGATATGCACGGGCGCTTGGGGGTTAATGTCGCGGAAAGCGAAAACGTTCTCATCCTCGTACACCTTGGCGGAGGGGATCTCCCCCGCTATTATCTTGCAGAAAAGGCAATCGTTCATTTCAGTTTCTCCTTTTTATAGATTCAATCCTTGGCGTGCTCGCTGACGAAATCGTCCACCGCCGCCATGGCATCGTCAAGCTTGAGGACGTTCTTGCAGCCGCCCATTGCGGAGTCGGGCTTGCCGCCGCCCGAGCCCTCGCATATCTTCGTTATGCTCTTGATGAGGTCGCCCGCGCGTATACCGCGCTCAATCGCGCTCTTGCCGCAGACGGCGAGCATCGTTGCCTTATCCTCGGTCGTTGCGGCAAGCACCGCAACGATGTTCGGGAAGCGCTCCTTGAGCTGATCGCCCATCTTGCGAATGTCGCCCGCTGTGACAGGTCCGTTGGTTATGGTGACTATCTTCAGTCCCTTGATGTCCTTTGCGCCGTAGAGCATACGCTCCGCCTGACCGGACATGAGCTGATCCTTGAGCTTGTCGATATTCTGTCTGAGCTCGTGTATCTCGCTGAGATTGCTCTCCACCTTTGTCAAAAGCTCCACAGGTCTTGCCTTGAGCCTGTCCGCAACACGAGCGAGCATGCCGGACATGGCGGTGTACTTGGCAATGACCTCACGTCCGGTTATCGCCTCTATGCGGCGCACGCCGGAGGCGACAGAGCCCTCGGACGTGATGACGAACATTCCGACCTTGGCGGTGTTGTCAAGATGTGTGCCGCCGCAAAGCTCCGTGGAGAAATCGCCCATCTTCACCACGCGCACGGTGTCGCCGTACTTCTCGCCGAAGAGCGCCGTCGCGCCGAGGTGCTTTGCCTCATCATAGCTCATGACCTGCGTCTCGATATCAGCACCCTCAAGCACCATATCCGCCATGACGGTGTTGACCTGCCTTATCTCATCGGGTGTGAGGGCGGAGAAGTGCGTGAAGTCAAAGCGCAGATGATCCGGCTCAACCAGCGAGCCCGCCTGATGCACATGGTCGCCCAGAACAAGGCGCAGCGCGCTTTGCAGCAGGTGCGTTGCGCTGTGCGCGCGGGAGATGGCGCGGCGGCGCTCGGTGTCGATGCTGACATTGAGCGTGTCCCCAAGCTCTATACGTCCCTTGACGAGCCTGCCGTAGTGCATATACTTGCCGCCCTTGTTCTTCTGGACGTTGTTCACCTCGAAGAGCACGCCCTCGGCAGTCATGACACCGTGATCGGCAACCTGACCGCCCATCTCGGCATACATCGGCGTGCGGTCAAGCACGACGATGGCATCCATGCCCTCGCTTATCTCGCCGCAGACCTCGCCCACGGCGACGAGCGCCGCGACAGTGCCCTCGCTCTCCGTGCGGTCATAGCCGACAAACACCGTCTCCGGAACGTCCTTGCCGAACTCCTGCCCTGCCCAGCCGAGGTCTCCCAGCGCCTCGCGCGCCTTGCGCGCGCGGACGCGCTGCTCCTCCATGAGCGCCTTGAAGGCGTCCTCATCGACGGTCATGCCGTCGTCCTCGCACATCTCGATGGTGAGGTCTATCGGGAAGCCGTAGGTGTCATAAAGCTTGAAGGCATCCGCGCCGGAGAACACCGTCTCCCCTTTTGCCTTGTGCTCTGCGAGGAGGTCGGCAAATATCCGCATACCGGCATCAATGGTCTTGGCAAAGTTCTCCTCCTCCGTCTTGACGACCTTGGTGATGTAGCTCTGCTTCTCGCGCAGCTCCGGGTACTGGCACTCATTCTCATGCACAACGGTGTCAATGACCTTATAGAGGAACGGCTCGTTGACACCAAGCAGCTTTCCGTGGCGCGCGGCGCGGCGCAGCAGACGGCGCAGAACGTAGCCCCTGCCCTCGTTGGAGGGGAGCACCCCGTCGCATATCATGAACGTGGCGGAGCGAATATGGTCGGTTATGACGCGGAGGGACACGTCCATCTTGTGGCTCTTGCCGTAGTATGCGCCCGTCAGCTCGCTGACCTTATGGGTGATGTTCATAACGGTGTCCACATCAAAGAGCGAATCCACCCCCTGGCACACGACCGCCAGACGCTCCAGCCCCATGCCGGTGTCTATGTTCTTCTGCTTGAGCTCGGTATAATTGCCCTCGCCGTCGTTGTCAAACTGCGAGAAAACGTTGTTCCAGACCTCCATATAACGGTCACAGTCGCAGCCGACGGTGCAGCCGGGCTTGCCGCAGCCGTACTTTTCGCCGCGGTCATAGTATATCTCCGAGCACGGACCGCAGGGTCCCGCGCCATGCTCCCAGAAGTTGTCCTCCTTGCCGAAGCGGAAGATGCGCTCGGCAGGGATGCCGATCTCCTTGTTCCATATGTCAAATGCCTCGTCGTCATCGACATAGATGGAGGGATAGAGCCTGTCGGGGTCAATGCCGACCCAATCGGGCGAGGTGAGAAACTCCCAGCTCCACGCGATTGCCTCATGCTTGAAGTAATCGCCGAAGGAGAAGTTGCCGAGCATCTCAAAATACGTGCCGTGGCGCGCGGTTTTGCCGATGTTCTCAATATCGCCGGTGCGAATGCACTTCTGACAGGTGCAGACGCGGCGGCGCGGCGGCTCCTGCTCACCCTTGAAATAGGGCTTCATGGGTGCCATGCCGGAGTTGATGAGCAGAAGGCTTGCATCATTCTGCGGTATGAGCGAGAAGCTGGGCAGACGCAGATGTCCCTTGCTCTCAAAAAAGCTGAGAAACATCTCTCTGAGCTGATTAAGTCCGTACTTTTCCATTTTTCTCTTGTCCTCCGAATGTATATCTAATTTTATCATTTAACAATAGAAGGCTACCTGCGCTTGCGCAGGATAGAACCGGGCGGCGCGGCGGCGGGCAGACGCATATGTATCTCCATCATGGCGTGGCGCGTGTCCGTTATCTGCTCTCCGTCGGCATTGTGCATAGCGCCGACCGTGAAGCGCACAGGCGCTGCCGACGGGGAAAGCAGCTCCAGCTCGTCCCCAAGGCAGAATTTGTTCCGCTGGGTCAGCACGGCGCTGCCGTCAGCCTCGCAGCGCTCCACCACTGCGGCAACGTCCGCCGAGGTGAAGTAGCTTGCCTCGGCATAGTGCTGCCCCGGCGCGCCGAAGTAGAAGCCCGTGGTGTACGGGCGGTGGCTGACCATTTCGGTCTCCTCCACCCATACCCTGTCCGGCGGTCGCCCCTCCATCGCGGCATCGAGCGCGTGACGGTAGGCATTTGTGACGATTGCCGCATAGTAGGCGGATTTCATGCGCCCCTCTATCTTGAAGCTCGTCACTCCGGCATCTATCAGCTCCGGCAGGTGCTCTATCATGCACATGTCGCGGGAATCGAGGATATATGTGCCGCCGTCCTCCGTTATCTCAAAATACTCACCCGGGCGCTTCTCCTCGACAAGATGGTACCTCCAGCGGCACGGCTGGGCGCATTGCCCGCGGTTCGCGTCGCGCCCGGTGAGGTAATTGGACAAAAGGCAGCGCCCGGAAAATGACACGCACATCGCCCCGTGCACGAATGCCTCTATCCGCAAGTCCTGCGGGGTGTTGGCGCGGATGGCGCGGATATCCTCTATCGGCGTCTCCCGCGCAAGCACGACCGTGTCCGCGCCGAGCGCGTACAGCGCGTTCGCCGTAGCGCTGTTGATAACGCCGAGCTGAGTGCTGACATGGCGGCGCACACGCGGAGCATAGCGCTTGGCATATTCCAGCACGCCGAGGTCGGCGATTATCAGCGCATCGACCCCCGCCTCCTGAAGAAACGGGAGATACCGGCGCAGCTCGTCCAGCTCATCCTCACGCGGGAGGGTGTTGCAGGTGACATACACCCGCACTCCCCTCTCATGCGCACGGCGCACCGCCTCGACGAGCTCATCATCGGAAAAGCTGACCGTTGAGGCGCGCATACCGAAGCGCCGCCCCGCGAGATACACCGCGTCCGCCCCATAGCTGAGGCACATCTTCAAGCGCTCCATATCCCCTGCCGGGGAGAGAAGTTCAAGCTTGTTATTCATAGTTCTGCGTTGCGACAAAGGCATCAAACTCGCCGGAGTTGGTGAAGAAGCGGTGCTGCCCGGTCGCGGTGTCGAGCGCGTAGTAGTAATAGTTCGTCGTCTCCGGCGCGAGCACGGCTTGAATGGAGGCAAGACCGGGGTTCGCGATCGGTGTGGGCGGCAGACCGACGTTCAGGCGGGTGTTGTACGGGCTCTCCTCGGTGAGCATTTCGCTTGTGGGCGAGCCCTCGTGATCCTGATGGATATAGAGGATGGACGCATCAATGCCGAGCGGCATACCGACGGCAAGGCGGTTATAAATGACGGAGGCAATGATGCTGCGCTCGTTGTCGTTCGCCGCCTCGCGCTCGATGAGCGATGCCATGTTCACGACCGTGCGGATGTCCAGCCCCATGGTGCTCATCTGTGCCGACATTTCATCGCTTATCTTGCTGTTGAAGTTCTCCAAAAGCTTGTTTATCGCGCTGGATGCCTGCATTCCGACGTAAAATTCATACGTATCGGGGAAGAGGAAGCCCTCCAGCCGTGTCGCGTCGCCCTCGGCGATGCCGTTGAGAAATTCATAGTTATAGCTGTAATTTGCCGCCGCGTCCATGAGATCCTCATAGGAGCAGACCTTGTTCTCCTCAAGGCGCTTGAAGA
>CAVGKI010000075.1:0-8454 GCA_963629655.1 Butyricicoccaceae bacterium
CGGCTGTTCGGCGCGGCGACGAGCCTGAGCTTCTGGACGATGCTCATCGCGCACGCTCAACTGGTATAGGGAGCTCTTCCGCGACGCGGAGACGCTCGGCGCGGTGAGGAACACCCTCGTGCTCGCGCTCGCGGCGGCGGTCATATCCACCGTCATGGGCACGGCTGCCGCCGTGGGTATAAACAAGCTGCGCAACCGCGCGATGCGCGCGGCGATGGACACGGTCACGAATATCCCCATGATAAACCCGGATATAATCACCGGCATATCGCTGATGCTGATGTTTGTGTTCGTGGGGCGGCTGTTCGGCGCGGCGACGAGCCTGAGCTTCTGGACGATGCTCATCGCGCACGTGACGTTCTGCCTGCCGTATGTGATATTGCAGGTGCTGCCGAAGCTGCGGCAGATGGACACGGCGCTGCCGGAGGCGGCGATGGATCTCGGCTGCACGCCGGTGCAGGCGTTTATGAAGGTGGAGATACCTGAGATAATGCCGGGCGTGGTGACGGGGTTCATCATGGCGTTCACCCTCTCGCTCGACGATTTTGTGATAAGCTACTTCACTGCCGGCAACGGGTTTGAGACGCTGCCCATACGCATATACAGCATGACGAAAAAGACCGTCACGCCGAAGATGTACGCGCTGGCGACCATCATCTTCTTTGTCATTCTCGCGCTTTTGATACTCACGAATCTCGTTGACGACGACGCAAAGCCCAAGAAAGCCAAGCGCGAGCGCCGCCGCTCCGAGCGCGTGGCGGCGGGAGTGATAGGCGGGGTGCTCACTGCGGCGGTCATTGCGGTGCTTGTCCTCTCCGGCAACAGCACGCAGGTGCTGAACGTCTACAACTGGGGCGAGTATATTTCCGACGGGTCGGACGATTCGCTCAATACCATCGAGGCGTTCGAGCAGTGGTATGAGGAAAACTACGGCAGGAAGGTCAAGGTCAACTATACCACCTTTGCCAGCAACGAGGATATGTATGCCAAGCTCTCCTCCGGCGCTGTCAGCTTCGACGTGGTTATCCCGTCGGACTATATGATCGCGCGTATGAGGGACGAGGGCATGCTCCTCCCGCTCGACTTTGAGAATATCCCGAATTATGCGAATATCGACGAGAACTTCCACGGGCTGTACTACGACCCGGAGGATATGTACACCGTGCCGTATACCTACGGCGTTATCGGCGTGATATATAACGCCGCTGTCGTTGACATAGCGGACGCGGACGGCTGGGAGCTGATGTGGAACGAGAAGTACGCCGGGGAGATACTGCAATTCAACAACTCCCGCGATGCCTTTGCCACGGCGCAGTACAAGCTCGGTCTTGATGTCAACAGCACCGACCGCGCCACGTGGGACACCGCGCTTGCCGAGCTAAAGCGCCAGTCACCGCTTGTGAAGAGCTACGTCATGGACGAGGTGTATAATATGATGGAGTCCGGCGAGGCGGCAATAGCGGCGTACTATGCCGGGGATTACTTCACCATGCTCGACGCTCAGGCGGACGGGGTAGACCTGCGCTTCTACTACCCGGAGCGCACGAATTACTTTGTCGATGCTATGTGCATTCCGAGCTGCGCGCAGAACAAGGAGCTCGCCGAGATATTCATTAACTATATGCTCTCGCCCGAGCCTGCCATTGCGAATGCGGAGTATATCTCCTACGCCTCCCCCAACTCTGTTGTGTACACCGACGAGGGGTACATCGACGACATGGGCGAGGAGGCGATAGCGATACTCTATCCTGAGATAGACGACTTCGCCGCGCTGTATAACGAGTATGCCTATCGCACGCTCGACAACACCATGCTGGATTATGTAAACTCCCTGTGGGAGACGCTGAAGATAAGCTGAGCGGGGGAGAAAAAGCCGCAGCCAAGCGAAAAATCTTGGCTGCGGCTTTTTTGACCGACGTGGACTTTTTTCATAGCCCACTCACCGACAAAGTAATCAGCGCTGATATACAGCCCGGAATTGAGGAACAGACCGTTTCACGGAACTCCAAGCCATCACAGGCTATCAGAAATTGCTTGCCGCACAAAGTCTTGTGATATTCCTTATTTCCTTGCCACGCCGGTGCGGCGGGCGGCATCGGCGACGGCGGAGGCGACAGCCTGCACCACGCGCGCATCAAACGGCTGGGGAATGACGTGCTCCGCCGTCAGCTCCTCCGGCGCGATAAGCCCCGCTATCGCCCGCGCGGCTGCCATTTTCATTTCCTCGTTTATGTCGCTCGCGCGCACGTCGAACGCGCCGCGGAATATGCCGGGGAAGGCGAGGACGTTGTTTATCTGGTTGGGGTAATCGCTGCGCCCCGTGCACACGACGGCAGCGCCTGCCGCGAGAGCCTCATCGGGGAATATCTCCGGCGTGGGGTTGGCACAGGCGAATATCACCGCGCCGCGCGCCATGGTCTGCACCATCTCGCCCGTCAGCACGCCCGGCGCGGACACGCCGATGAACACATCTGCCCCGCGCACAGCGTCCGCGAGCGTGCCACGAATTTTTCGCGGGTTCGTCACCGCCGCCATCTCCGCCTTGACGGCGTTCAGCCCCTCGCGCCCGGCGTATATCGTCCCGCGACGGTCGCAGAGCGTGATGTCGTCATACCCCGCGCTCAGCAAGAGCCGCGCGATGGATATCGCCGCCGCGCCCGCGCCGTTTATCACTATGCGCGCTGCGTCCTTTCCGACGACCTTCAGCGCGTTCGTCAGCCCTGCCAGCACGATGACCGCCGTGCCGTGCTGGTCGTCGTGGAACACGGGAATGTCGCACAGCTCCTTGAGCCGCCGCTCTATCTCGAAGCAGCGCGGCGCGGAAATATCCTCAAGGTTGATCCCTCCGAACGAGCCGGACAGAAGATACACCGTGCGCACAAATTCGTCCACATCCTGCGTCTTTATGCAGAGCGGGAACGCATCCACGCCGCCGAAGCTCTTGAAGAGCACGCATTTGCCCTCCATCACGGGCATACCCGCCTCGGGTCCTATGTCGCCCAGCCCCAGCACGGCGGAGCCGTCGGTTATCACTGCGCACAGATTCCACCGCCGCGTCAGCTCATAGCTCAGCTCCGGGTTCTTCTGTATTTCAAGGCACGGCTGCGCCACGCCCGGCGTGTATGCCAGCGACAGCTCCTCGCGCGTCGTCACGGGAACGCGGCTGACGACCTCTATCTTGCCTGCGCGCTCACGGTGCAGCTTCAACGATTCAGCGGAATAATCCATAATATATTACACTCCTTTATATCATTTCCTCCGGGTGAAACACCCGGTCAAACTCCTCTCCCGACAGCAGCCCAAGCTCAATGCAGGCTTCTTTCAGGGAGATGTTTTTCTCGTAGGCGAGCTTTGCCGTCCGTGCGGCGTTCTCATACCCGATGTATGGGTTAAGCGCCGTGACGAGCATGAGCGAGCGGTGCAGATTCTCTGCCATCTTCGCACGGTCGGCACGAATGCCGGCGGCGCAGCGCGCATCGAACGAGAGTATCGCCTCGCTCATCAGCCGCACAGACTGCAGATAATTATAAATGCACACCGGCATGAACACGTTCAGCTCAAAATTCCCCTGCGACGCGGCAAACGCGACGGCGGCATCATTGCCCATCACCTGCACCGCCACCATCGTCACAGCCTCGCACTGCGTGGGGTTGACCTTGCCCGGCATGATGGACGAGCCCGGCTCGTTCGCGGGTATCGTTATCTCGCCCAGCCCGTCGCGGGGACCCGAGGCGAGCCAGCGCACGTCGTTTGCGATTTTCATCATGTCACACGCGAGCGCCTTTACCGCCCCGTGTGAGAAAACCAGCTCGTCCTTAGAGGTCAGCGCGTGGAACTTGTTCGGCGCGGTGATGAACTCATGCCCCGTGAGCGCCGCAATTTCTGTCGCGACGGCGGTGTCAAAGCCCTTCGGCGCGTTCAGCCCCGTGCCGACCGCCGTGCCGCCGAGGGCAAGCTCCCTCAGCGGGGCAAGCGACAGCGTAAGAAGCTCGCGGTCGCGCTCCAAGCCGGCGCGCCAGCCGGAGATCTCCTGACTGAACGCGATGGGTGTCGCGTCCTGAAGATGCGTCCGCCCGGACTTTACCACGCCGCGGTTTTCCTCCTCAAGCCGGAGAAACGTTGAGATGAGCGCGTCTATCGCGGGCAGAAGCTTCTCCTCCACTGCGAGCACCGCCGCGATGTGCATCGCCGTGGGGAACGTGTCGTTTGACGACTGCGACATATTTACATCGTCGTTCGGGTGCAGCAGCCTCACCCCTGCGCGGGCATTGCCGTAGTTTGCAATGACCTCGTTGGCGTTCATATTTGTCTGTGTGCCGGAGCCTGTCTGCCACACGACGAGCGGGAAATGCGCGTTCAGCCGCCCGGATATTACCTCGTCGCACGCCTCCGTGATTGCGGCAAGCTTGTCCGCCGTCATCTTCTCCGGGCGCAGTGCGGCATTGGCGCGCGCCGCCGCCTTTTTGAGAATGCCGAATGCGTGGATAATCTCCTCCGGCATCGTCTCATGCCCCAGACCGATGGGGAAATTCTCATGGCTGCGCTGCGTCTGCGCCCCCCAGTATCTGTCCGCCGGAACCTTAACCGTCCCCATTGAATCATGCTCTATTCTGTATTCCATGCCGTCCGCCCCTCTGCGAAAAATTATACTATGATTTTATCACAACTTTTCGGTTTTTCAACAAAAACGCGCTTGACATCTGCGCTTTGTGCAAATAAACTTTAATACATATAAATAAGAATAGGCGCGCAATGCGCACAAGGTGGAACATGGCAAGGAAAAACGCAAAAGACGAGAAGAAGCTCATTTACAGTCAGGAGCTGAAGCTCCTGCGCAGCGAGGGACCGCAGAGGCTGTACCTGCTGTACGGGCAGGAGGACTACCTGCGCGAGCAGTTTTTGATCGCGCTGAAGAAGCTGTGCCTGCCGGAGGGCGAGGACGATTTCAGCTACAAGCGCCTCGACGGACCTGAGCTGGATGTGAACGCGCTCGCCGGGGCGATCGACGCTGTGCCGTTCATGACGGAGCGCAGCTTTGTGGAGCTGCGCGGCGTGGACATCAACAAGGTCAAGGACGCGGATGCGGCGGCAAAGCTCATGGCGGACATACCCGATTACTGCACGGTCGCCTTTGTGCAGAGCGCGCAGTATGAGCCGGACGGGCGGCTAAAGCTCATCAAGGCGATACGCGCCAACGGGCACGACATGAGGTTCACCCAGCAGTCGCAGGGGCAGCTTGCCGACTGGATAACGCGGCGCTTTGCCGCAGCAGGGAAGAGCGTGGACACCGAGGCGGTGCAGCGCCTTATCTTCATCAGCGGCGATCTTATGAGCCGCCTTATCCCGGAGATAGAGAAGGTCGCGGCATACGCCGGGGGCGAGCGCGTCACGGCCGATGATGTGGAGGCGGTGGCGAACCATATCCCGGAGGCGGTCGTGTTCAGCCTGTCCGACCATATCGCCGCGCGCCGGTATGACAGCGCCGCGCAGACGCTCGCGGAGCTTCTCGCCGACAAGAATAACGAGCCTATCATGCTCCTCGCGCTGCTCGGCGCGCAGATGCGCAAGCTCTACGCTGCGCGGCTGGCGCAGGAGGGGGGCTTGGGTATAAAGTATATAATGGACACGTGCAATATCAGGTATGAGTTTCTCGCCAAGAACCTCGCCGCGTCCGCCCGCGGCTTCACGCTGCCGCAGCTCAGGCGCGCGGTGGAGCTGTGCGCCGAGGCGGACTATATGATGAAAAGCAGCTCACAGGACGATGTTGAGCTGCTCAAGGAGGTCGTGATGCGTATAGCGTCGGGTGAAGCGGATGCATAGCGTGAGGGAGGTCATAGTCGTCGAGGGGCGCTATGACAAAAATGCGCTCAGTCAGCTCGTCGATGCGGTCATCATCGAAACCTCCGGCTTCGGCATATTCAACGACGCGCAGAAGCAAAAGCTCCTGCGCCGTCTCGCGGCGGAGCGGGGGCTTGTCGTGCTGACGGATTCTGACGGCGCGGGCTTTGTCATACGCAATTTTATAAAGGGCTGCGTCGATCCCGCGCTCGTCAAGCACGCCTATATTCCCGATGTTGCCGGCAAGGAGCGGCGCAAGAGCGCCCCGTCGAAGGAGGGCAAGCTCGGCGTGGAGGGGATGCGCCCGGAGGTGCTGCTGGTCGCGCTGCGCCGCGCCGGGGCGAGCGTTGACGATGAGGCGGCTGCGCCGCCGCGCGCGCGCATAACAAAGGCGGATATGTATAAGCGCGGGCTCAGCGGGGGAGAGGGGAGCAGGGCGCGCCGCGCGGCGCTCATTCGCGCGCTCGACCTGCCGGAAAAGCTCAGCGCGGAGGCGCTGCTGGACGTGCTCAACGCCATCATGTCGCGCGACGAGTTCTACGCAATGGATTTGCAATAAGTTTACGTAACTTCGATAATTATAATATTACGTAAACTATATTAAGTTGACAATGATATGTTACTTTTATTATGTAGGTTGAATTATGTAACTTATATTATAACAACTGAATTACGTTAATAACATTACGTAAACCGAAATATGAAAACTGAATTAAGTTAATATAATTATATTGTGCTGATTATGTTAACTGGAAGCATCCTCAATGAATACCGAGAACAGCACTACAATCAGCAGTATTGCCTGCGCCGTCTCGTTGAGCGACATGGCGGTGAAGTACAGCGCATGCCGCTCAAAGCTGCACCCGTTCCATTCAAGCAGCAGCATGAACGCGCAGAAGAGCAGCAGCGCGCACAGCTGCAAGCCGCGCTTGAATATGTACCATGCCTCCGGGCACATCACGAGCATCCGACAGATAATTTTCCTCAGCTTCATTTTTATTTTTCCTTTGCGTAAAGTATAGGGTATACTGTATTTTACAGCGCACATACCCCGCGCGGCAAGGAACAGATGCTGGATGGTGCAAGTTGGCTTGCATGGAAGAATGTTGTGCCTCCTATCGCTTTGCGCGCCGCCCGTCTGCATTTTGCAGGCGGGCGGCGTTTACATATCCTTAACCGTTTTTTCAGTTTCGTTTCAGCCTCCGCGCTTAGAATATGGAAAGTTTATTGAATGCTAGGAGGTCAAGCATGATAAAGGTTGAGCATTTGACAAAATGCTACGGTGAGCTTGTCGCGGTGAATGATTTGTCGTTCGAGCTGGACGAGGGGCATGTTTACGGCTTTCTCGGTCCGAACGGCGCGGGCAAATCCACCACAATGAACATCATGACCGGCTGCCTTGCCCCGACGGAGGGCAGCGTCACCATTGACGGGCATGACATTCTCGAAGAGCCGGAGACGGCGAAGCGCCTCATCGGCTACCTGCCGGAGCAGCCGCCGCTGTATATGAGCGAGACGCCGCTGGAATACCTCGCGTTCGTGGGCGAGGCAAAGGGGCTGCGCGGCGCGGCGCTGACCGCGCAGATTGCGGACGCGGTGGAGCGCACGGGGATAGACAGCGTGAAAAACCGCATCATCTCCACGCTCTCCAAGGGCTACCGACAGCGCGTCGGCATCGCGCAGGCGCTCATCGGCGACCCGCGCGTCATTATCCTCGACGAGCCGACCGTGGGGCTCGACCCCATACAGATCGTCGAGATACGCGCGCTTATCCGCGACCTTGGGCGCGAGCACCTCGTCATTTTCTCCTCGCACATTCTCTCGGAGGTGCAGGCGATATGCGAAAGAGTGCTGATAATCTCCCACGGGAAGCTCGTGGCGGATATGGACGCAAAGCAGGCAGACCTTGAGGAAAAATTCATCGAGCTTGCGCGCGGCGAGCTCACGGGTGAAAGCGAGGCGACGGAAAAATGACAGCCGTTTTGAAGCATGAGCTGAGAGGGTACGCCCACTCGCTCTCGTCTTATCTTTTCTGCGCGTTTTTGCTGCTGTTCGTGGGCGTGGGCGCGCTGCTGTATAATATTCAGTCCGCCGTGGCGAACTTTGAATACGTGCTTGAATTTGTCTGCATCGGGCTGACGGTCATTATTCCCGTGCTGACGATGCGCGTCCTCGCGGAGGAGCGCCGCGCCCGCACGGATCAGCTTTTGTACTCCCTCCCGCTCACCACGGCGCAGATTGTCGCGGGGAAGTACCTCGCGCTGCTCGTGGTCTATCTCGTGCCGCTGTGCGTCATTGCGGTCTATCCGCTCATATTTGCGCAGTACGGCGAGGTGTACCTGCTCACGGCGTATGGTTCGCTCTTTGCGTTTTTCGTCATGGGCGCGTCGATGATCGCGGTGGGTATGTTCATCTCCTCCCTCACGGACAGTCAGGGCTTTGCCGCCGGTATCGCCATTGTCGTGTTCGTGTTCAATTACTTCTCCGTCACCCTTGCCGAGAATATTTCCTCCACGGCGTTCGGCGCGGCGCTCGCCCTCGGCGTGCTGGCGGTGCTGCTGGGGTACGGCGTGTACCACCTGACGAAAAACGGGCTCATCGCTTACGGCGTTGCGC
>CAVGKI010000076.1:0-588 GCA_963629655.1 Butyricicoccaceae bacterium
ACTATTGTCTCCTTAACAGTTGTTTTTTGCAGTGTTGCTCATCGTCAGCGGGAAAGTTCTGCGTCAATGTACCGGCAGTTCAACAGTAAAACGTAAGAAACGCGACCGTGGGGGCAAATACGCAAAGGTATGCAAACACACGGTGTCGGACATTGACTTTTGCAGGCTTAATTCGTAATAGTTGACATATAATCTCTCAGGCATTCCTTTGCCCCGTCTTTCATTAAAACAAGGTTGCTGTCGGAAATATTGTCCAAGTGAATATCCAGAGTTTCTAGGACTTCGATGAAATCGTTTGCGGTTAGGCTGTCTATTGTGCTTTCGAGTTCGCTGTAAACACAGTCATAACCAAGGGTTGAGACGAGAAACGAAAAGTCGTCTTTTATCTCTTCCGCAGTTGCACCAGCCTCACCCGCAAAGAGCCGATTCATGGTGTCGTATCCAAGCTGCTTGTAATCTGTTCCGCACCCGGTAAGAGAAACACAAATTAGTGCTATAAGAATAATCGCAATAAAACGTTTTTTCATAAAACCACCTCTTGAATTTTTGTAATAATTAGATTGGAAGATTTGAAACAGAAAGTATTTT
>CAVGKI010000076.1:598-8269 GCA_963629655.1 Butyricicoccaceae bacterium
CCATGTGTTCAATTTTTGCTGTTTTGGCTGATTAGATTACCTTGACGGTTTCCTCATCTTTCCTACCTCCATAAAATAAAAGTGTGTAGCCCCAAAGAAGCTACACACGAAAAATGCACAGCTCCTTTTTGTTGCCACACAAATCTTCTAACACTCACAGAGAATGCAGGAGTGGAGAATGCATTTTTACCGAAATAAAAATGTATTCTCTGCAAGTGTTCACTATAGATTTGTGTGGCAATGCTATTGTATCATAGACCTTCTCAGAAAACAACAGTATTTTACTGAAATGTGCTCTTTTTCTTTCGGAAGAGCTGCTCCGGTTTTTTCTTGGTACAATCTGTCTGACAGCCGAAAATCCGTTCCCTTGTCAAACAGATAGTCCAAGTTGCCTAAGTTCGGATGCTTGCCCATGTTAAAACCTCTCTTTCTTAAACTATAGGTGCTATCGGTATGGTAATTATACATCTATAGTTTAACGAGGTCAACCCCTAAGTGCTTAATATATCATCCATAAACTCATATAATTATCCTGAAGTTTAAGCTTAGAGGTGATAATATGGCGGGTGTGGAGTTGACTGAAATAGGCAAGCGCATTCAATCGCGCCGCAAGCAGCAGGGCTTGACGCAGGAGCAGTTAGCCGACAGAATGAACGTTTCAATTCAGATGATTTCCAACTTGGAGCGCGGCAACAAGGCAATCCGCATAGATAATCTCATCAATCTCAGTCAGATACTTGATGTGAGCACGGATTATATTCTGACAGGCAAAGAAACGCAGGGCGATTTTCACGCCATTACGGCGCGTATAGAAGCCCTCTCACCCGCCAGCAGAAAAATGATAGAAATGCTTGTTGATTATTGTATAAGTGAAAATATATAAGACCGCAGTTTCGTTTCTGCGGTCTGGTGTTTTCTCTTTAGGTATAAAATTAAGCCGGATTATCAGCGCTTCATAATGGTGCTAATAGTCCAGCTTATACTATTATCTAATAGAATAACAGCCTCATTCCCCATACCCGCTGCGCAGGGAGACGAACGGGTCGCCGCTGCTGCTGACGAGGGAGGTGAAATTCAGGCTCGCATCGACATGCTCGCTCATCGCCTGACGCGCCAGCCCCGGCATACGCATACGTATTGCGGAGACGACGGAAATGTGGTTATACTTCACGCTCGGCATCCACGGGTTGCTCTCGCTGCTCTCGTAGGAGATAAACTGGAGCATCGAGGCTTGATACATCGTCAGCTTCGGCAGAAGCTGCTCATAGCACTGTATGATGTACGGGTTGCCGCAGGAACGGATAATAAGCTGATGGAACGGCATATCCGTGTCGCGCATACCGTCAATGTCGCGCTTTATAACACTGTCGCGGAACGCCTCGGCAAGGGCGGACAGCTCCCGCAGCGTCTCGTCCGGCACGACGTGCGCGCAGATGGAGGCAGCCTCACTCTCGATGGCGGTGCGGACGCGGTAGAGGCTTATCATGTCCTGCAGGCTCAGCTCCAGCACGTAGCTGCCGCTCTGGTTCGGGCGCTGCACGACAAAGCCGATGTCCGTCAGCTTGCCTATCGCCTCCGCCACGGGCGTGCGGGATATGCCGAGGGAGGCGGCGATCTGGTTGACATTGAGCTTCGCGCCGGGGTTTATTTTGAGATTTATAATATCGTCGTAGAGAAGCTGAGCCACGAGGTCGCGGAGCTTTGCGTCCGGGTTTGCCGCCATGCTCTGCTTCAAGCTGAACTGATCCATGGTGATGTTTTCCTCCAAGCAGCAAAAAATAATCTATTCAGATAAATAATAATAGTATACGAGGAAAATATACACCTAATTTGCGGCAAAGTCAACGCGAGAGCAGAAAAGAAAGCACATAAAATATGCCAAGGTGCACGGGGTAGACAAGGTAAAACCCGCGCATACTCGCACCGCGCCGCCCGTCGTAGAGCAGCACGGGCACTGCGGCAAGCGCGGCGGTGAGCGCGTACACCGCGCTTGAGCGCAGCACGGCGTATTCAAGCACGCACCACAGCACGATAACGCCCGCCTGATACACCCGCCGCGAGCGCGCGAGATACAGCGCCGCGATGAGCGCAAGCCCCATATAGCCGTAGTCCGCGCCGTTCTGCAGCAGCAGCGCCGCCGCAGCGGCAGTGAGCAGCAGCATAAGCGCGCGTAACGTCTCCTGTCTGTCGCCGTGCGCGCGGCGCAGAGCGTCCGCTGACGCGATGAGCGCGAGGGAGATGGCAAGCGTATAGAAAATGTTGAGCTTGCCGCCGAGCAGCGTAACGCCGCAGACCTCAAAATGCACATACGGCAGCGCGAGCGCCGCGCACACCCAAAGAAGCGACATATCCAAGCGCCCACGGCACGCGAAGATGAAATACGCCGCCGCAATGAGCACCGACAGCACCGCCGCAGCGAAGCTCGTCCCGTCCGTCAGGGACAGCACCGCGCCGCCGCCCGTGAGCGCCTGCGCGCCGTAATTCGCGGCGGTAAACGCGAGGCGGTACAGCGGCTGAGATACGACGGCAAGCAGCGCAAGGCGCGAGAAGTACCGCCGCACGTCGTGCGTTTTCTCCAGCCCGTTGACGATCATAAAGGCGAAGAGAGGGAACGCAATGCGCCCGACGGCGCGCATGCCGATATAGCCGCCGCCGGCGAATAATCCGGCGAGGGAGAGCGAGTATGCCGCGTGGTCGATGAGCATGGAGACGACGGCAATAAGCTTGATAACAAATGCGCTCATAGTGTGTGCTCCTTATTATAAGTACAGCAAAAAAGCGGCGTGAGAGCACCTTTTTTGTCATACTACTGTTTGACAAGAAACTTTAGGCAATACCGCATAATGCGGCAAGGATAGCTGGCGAGAGAATTTGTGTTCTGATGACGGCACTTTTTTGCAGGAATACTTTGTGTATTTCAGGGAAGCTCGGAATAAATGCGTCAGATGGATAAGCGAGAGAATTTTTTGACTGATGAAATGAGATTTTTGCAGAAATACTTTGTGTATTTCAAAAAAAGCTCATAAAATCAGGCGGAAAATTATCCGCTTAGACGCTGACAGGCATTTATTCAGAGTTTCCCTTGAAAAAGTGACTATATCAGAGCGCAAATTATCCGTCAGATGCCGCAGGCGTATTGTGCGGTGTTGCCTTTGGCTTTTGAGGTGCAGATGTGTCGTAACCCATCAAGACGAAAAGGACAAAAAGCACCGGAAAGACATGCTGTCAGGCGTGTGTGCTCTTGTCAACCGAGGGTAGTGTTCCCGTAAGCAAAGCATATTCGGGTGCACTCGTCCCGTTGCGCCATAACGCACCCATATTCTGAAGCTTGCAAAGGTCATACCGTTATTCCACCGGGATGGATATTTCCGTGACAAATTTTGCGGGGTCGTTTGTCAGTCCGTAGTCGATAAGCGTTATTTCGCGGGAGAAGCCCGCTATCCCAAGCCCTTGCGCGCGGATATATGCAAGGAGCTTTTCATACTGCGGCGGCGCTTCACCGTGGCTGCCCTGAAAGCGTATACGCACGCAGGCGGCTGCGGGGACGTGCATGACCTCGCCGTCGAATCTGTCCTCCTCATCAAGGACAAGGAACACGCTGTCATAGCGGTCAAAGCACCCGGCGGCAAGGTGCGCGGGCGTTATGCTCACGCCGACCTTGCCCAGAAACACGACCGCCTCCGCCTGTGCGCGCTCCAGTCGGCGTATAGATGTCTCCAAGTCGAGCGAGCCGTACACCCTCAGCGTGTTGTCAACGCTGACGAGGCGGCACGGCGGCGCAGATATGCGCGTGACTGTATCAAGCGGCGCGCTCTGCGCGTCGCGGAGCCGGAGGAGGCGATTGTCGATTTTGCGCTCAATGCGGTGCAGCTCACGCTCCCGCTCGACGACGGCGGCTTTCTGCGCGCGCAGCTTGTCCTCAATGCTGCCGATGTCGCGGTTGCGCACAAAGTCCGCTATTTCGTCTAACGGCATACCAAGGGCGCGGAGATAGCGCACGGTATTGAGCGCCTCGAACTGGCGGGTGCTGTAATAACGGTAGCCGCTCTGCGGATCTGTATACTCCGGCTTGACAAGCCCGATAGCCTCGTAATGCCGTAGCGTCCCGGCGCTGAGCCCGAAGAGCTTTGCCACATCGCCGATACGAAAAAGCTTTGACGCATCCATATGCTCACCCCGCCGCTTCCGTCATGCGCTCACGGCGGCACAGCATCGCATAAGCCGCAAGGCAGATAACGACCGAAACCAGAGAGCCCGCCGCCGTCGCAAGCCCCATAGGGAAGAGCGTTGCCGGAAAGAGACGGCTGGCGGCATACACACAGGGGATGCGCACGAGTGTAATGGAGACGATATTGTGCAGAAACGAGATGCCGGACTTGCCGCAGGCGCAGAAATACCCGCTGAACGAAAAGTGCACCCCGGCAAAGATACAGTCGAAGATATACCCGCGCAGATACTCCCCGCCCGCTTTTATCGCGTCCGCGTCTGAGGTGAACAGCCCAACGACGGGCTCTGCGACAAGCTGCGCAAGCACACTGACCGCGACCCCGAAGCCCACGGCGATGCACACGGCGCAGCGGAGCGTTTCGCGGGCGCGCTGCGGCTTGCCCGCGCCGATATTCTGCGCGCCGATGGCGGAGACAGCGGAGAGCATGGACGACGGAACAAGGAAAACAAAGCTTATCACCTTTTCGACAATACCCACGGCGGCGGCATCGGTCAGCCCGCGGCGGTTGGCGATGATCGTGATGACGATGAACGCGATCTGGATAAATCCGTCCTGAAGCGCAATGGGCACGCCGATGGCGAGAAGCCGCCCCATAACGGCGCGCTGCGGCTTGAGGTCGGCGCGTGTGAGCGCCACGCCGCCCATCCGGCGCAGATACACAAGCGCAAGCACAACGCTGACCGCCTGCGAGAGTGTCGTGCCGAGCGCTGCGCCGACAGGTCCGAGAGCGAGCGCGCCCATGAAAAGATAGTCCAGCGCGATATTCGTGACGCATGCCGCCGCAATGAAGTACATAGGGCTCTTGGAATCACCCAGACCACGCAGGACGGAGCTGATGATGTTATACGCCGTGATAAAAGGAATGCCGATAAAGCACACCGTGAGATATTTGACCGTCCCCTCCGCTGCCGCAGCCGGCGTGGACACCACCGCAACAATGCCCCGGACGGACACCAGCAGCACAGCCGTCAGCACAACGGCAAGCACCATGAAAAGCGTGACGGTATTGCCGACATATGCCGCCGCGCGGCGCTTGTCCCCCGCGCCAACCGCCTGCCCGATGGTGACGGTCGCGCCCATGGCAAGCCCGACGATCATCACCGTGAGCATATGCATCACCTGCGAGCCGACAGACACCGCCGTCGTGCTCGCCACACCCTCATACTGCCCGATGATAAAGAGATCCGCCATGCCGTAAAGCGTCTGCAAAAAATACGAGAGCAGATACGGCAGGGAAAACACAGCTATATTTTTAAGAACACTGCCGGTCGTAAGATTCTTTTCCATTTTATTATATGTCTCCTTGTCAACCGAGGGTACCGATGGACATTATAATAAACTCTGCAACTATTGTAAAGTCAAGCCCCGCGCCGCAGAAAATTTTCTCAGCGGCAGGCAGAGCGACTGTACAATACTATTCAACCCTTATGATGACCGACTCGCCGGTACAGATGAGCTTCCCGTCCGCGACGCTCACCGTGCCGCCGGAGACAAGCTCCTCGTAATCCCCGTCCGGCGCGTCAACGCCGACCTCTCCCGGCATCGCTTTCAACGAGAACACCCCAACAAAGCGCCGTCCGTTCCCGCCGCGTTGGCATACGGCGATGTTGCGCGCATCATCCGCCTCTGCGCTAAACCAGTCCGCCCCGCCGAACATAGTACTCTTTATCCCATAGAGTCGGCGCATAAGCGCGCTGAGGTCATGCCCGGTGCTGCGGTCGATAACGTCGCGCTCGAAGAGGCTGGGTGAATGCCCGTTTTCAAACTCCTGCCCGGCGTAGATGAGCGTTGTCCCCTTGAGGAAATAGAGCAGCGCGGTGTAGTTGACGAGCGCGCGCTCATCATGCACAAACGAGCGAATGCGCGGCTGGTCGTGGTTCTCCAGACAGCGCAGCTTGTTGTAGTTGGCGCGGTACGCTCCCTCCTGATAATTCAAAAAATCCAGCCAGTGGCTGAGCGTGACCTCATCTCGGAGGTATCGGTCAAACACCTCGCGCGTGTCGTAGTCATATTCAATGTCAAACGCGGAGTATGCGTCGCAGTCGAGCATGGAGTATATCCCAAGCCGGCGTGCGCGGCAGCCATAGCTTTGATGCACGGTCTCCGCCAGCCATATGCACCCCGGATGAACCTCCTCGACCGCGCGGCGCGCCGTCTCCCAGAACTCCAGCGGTACGAACGATGCCACATTGCACCGAAAGCCGTCGACTATCCCCGCCCACATTTTCAGCGACTCTATCTGATAATCCCACAGCGCGCGGCACGAATAGTCAAGGTCGATAACGTCTGACCAATCGCCCATCTTGTTGCCGGGTCTGCCGTCAGCGCCGTGATAGAAAAACTCCGGGTGTTCGGCATAGAGCACGGAGTCGGGCGAGGTGTGGTTATACACCACGTCTATCATGCACCTCATGCCGCGCGTGTGTATCGCCCTGACAAGCGCGCGGAAATCCTCCATCGTGCCGTAGTCCGGGTTGACCGTGCGGTAGTCGCGGTTGGCATAGGGGCAGCCCAAGCTGCCTTTTTTGCCCGTCTCCCCTATCGGGTGGATGGGCATGAACCAGACGATGTCCGTGCCGAGCGCCCTTATGCGGTCAAGGTCGGGTATTACGGCGCTAAACGTCCCCTCCGGCGTGTGGTTTCTGACGTATATCGAGTATATTACCTGATTTTGAAGCCTGATGTCGGTGTCAACTGCCATGACGCTTATCCTCCTTTTGAATATACCCGTATTTTAGCATATTCTGCGCAGTTTTCAAGACGGTGCGCGGGAAACGCCCTCCCGCTTTTTCCCGCAGGAGGGCGTTCTTTTCTTTCCCTTATCTCAAGAATCCGTTGACTATCTGCTCCTCCGCCTCGGCTTCGGTGAGCCCGAGGGTCATGAGCTTTATTATCTGGTCGCCGGCAATCTTGCCGATCGCCGCCTCGTGGATGAGCGCGGCATCGACGCAGTTGGCTTCCAGCTCCGGCACGGCGAGCACCTTCGCCGTGTCCATTATTATTGCGTCGCACTCGGTATGCCCCGAGCACTCGGCGTTGCCGATAAGGCGGGAGCAGTAATGCTGCGTGCTCTGCTCCCTCGCAACCGAGCGGGACACCACATCCGCGCTGCTGCCGTCGCCGTCAAGCTTGATGGTATAGCTGCTGTCGGCGTGCTGCGTTCCGTGGGTCATGAGGCGCTCACGCACGACAAGGCGCGCATTTGCCTCAAGCTTTGCGGTCGTGAGGCGGACGGTGGAGTCCACCCCCTTTATCTGCACCATCTCCATCTCCATGGAGCTGCCCTCGCCGAGGTTGACCTCGGTCGTCGGGTTGAGGATGCGCTTGCCGGTGCCGTCGCCCTCGCCGTAGTGCTTCTCGACATACTTCACGCGGGCGTTCCTGCCGACGAAGAAGCGGTGCACGCCGTCATGGTCGCTGTCCTGACTGCCGCAGTTGTTGAT
>CAVGKI010000077.1:0-8264 GCA_963629655.1 Butyricicoccaceae bacterium
GTCTATGAGGATCGCGTGTTCATGCTGACCCCGTCCGCCTCCTCCCCCGACGTTACCTCCGGCAAGGACAACGTTTTCCAGATGTGCTTCACCGACCCCAACCAGGGCACAGGCTCTGCGACCTATATCGCCACCAATATGCCCGAGAGCAAGATCGCAGTCATCTATCAGAATGACGACGCATACTCCCAGGGCATCCGCGACACCTTCGTCAGCGAGGGCAGCGCAAAGGGGCTCAACGTCGTATACGAGGGCACGTTCACCAAGGACACCATGACCGACTTCTCCGTCCAGCTCACCGCCGCGCAGGCAGCAGGCGCTGACCTCGTGTTCCTGCCCATCTACTACCAGCCCGCCTCCGTCATTCTCACCCAGGCGAACGCCATGGGCTACGCCCCGCTGTTCTTCGGCGTTGACGGCATGGACGGCATCCTCACTCTCGACAACTTCGACCTGAGCCTCGCAGAGGGTGTCATGGTGCTGACCCCGTTCTCCGCAGACGCGCAGGACGAGCGCACCCAGAGCTTTGTCAGCCAGTATGTCGAGCGCTACGGCGAGACCCCCAACCAGTTCGCCGCTGACGAGTACGACGTTATCTACGCGCTCAAGCAGGCGCTTGAGGAATCCGGCTGCACCCCCGATATGTCCGCAGAGGAGCTCTGCGACGCACTTGTGAGCACGTTCTCCACCATGACCTTTGACGGGCTGACCGGCACGGGCATGACATGGAACACCGAGGGCGAGGTCAGCAAGCTGCCCTCCGCAGTCGTTATCAAGGACGGCGTTTACGTCTCCGCAGGTGAATAATTAACCTAAAACATCCGCTTGTCGTGAGCTTCCTAAGTGAAGCTCACGGCAGAATGCGGTGTTTGCACCGGGGCAGGGCAGCTGCTCTGTCACGGTGCAAACACCGCAAACGAGAAGCAAAGAGAGGACAAAGCATATGGAATTTCTGTCATACCTTGTCAGCGGGATAAGCCTCGGCAGTGTGTATGCCATCATCGCGCTCGGCTACACGATGGTCTACGGCATTGCCAAGATGCTCAACTTCGCCCACGGCGATATCATCATGGTGGGCGGCTACATCTCGCTTATGGCGATAAGCTCGCTGGGGCTGCCGTCGTGGCTCGCCGTTATACTGGCGATAGTCGTGTGCACGGCGCTGGGCATACTCATTGAGGGGCTTGCCTACAAGCCGCTGCGCTCCGCGCCGTCGCTGGCGGTGCTCATCACCGCCATCGGCGTAAGCTACTTTCTGCAAAACGCGGCGCTTCTGATTTGGGGCGCGAGCCCCAAGGCGTACACCCCCGTTATCGCGGGCGCGGTGAAGCTCTTCGACGGGCAGCTCACCGTTTCCTACGTGTCGCTGCTGACCGTGGCGGTGTGCCTTGTCATCATGGCGGCGCTGACGGTGTTCACCTCGAAGAGCAAGATGGGCAAGGCGATGCGCGCCGTGTCTGAGGATAAGGCGGCGGCGCAGCTCATGGGCATCAACGTCAATTTCACCATTTCCATGACGTTCGCCATCGGCTCTGCACTCGCGGCGGTCGCGGGCGTGCTTCTGTGCTCGTCCTACACCTCCCTCATGCCCACGACCGGCTCCATGCCCGGCATCAAGGCGTTCACCGCCGCCGTTTTCGGCGGTATCGGCTCTATCCCCGGCGCGTTCCTCGGCGGGATACTGCTGGGCATGATAGAATCTCTTTCCAAGGCATACATTTCCACGCAGCTGGCAAACTCCATCGTGTTCGCCGTGCTCATCGTGACGCTGCTGGTGCGTCCGTCGGGGCTTTTGGGCAAGTATGTGCCGGAGAAGGTTTGAGGTGAAGCGCATGAACAGTGTGAAAAAGCTGAAAAAGACCACAAAGGTCGATTTTGCGACGTATCTTGGCGTTATCGCCGCGTTTATCGCGGTGACGGCGCTGAAAAACAACGGCGCGCTGACGCGCTCGTTCACGGGGCAGCTCGTCCCCATCTGCTGCTATATCGTTATGGCGGTGTCGCTCAACCTCACCGTCGGCATACTGGGCGAGCTGAGCCTCGGTCACGCAGGCTTTATGAGCATCGGCGCGTTCTCCGGCATCGTCACGGCAATGAGCCTGCAAGCCTCCGTCCCCTCCCCCGCCCTGCGCCTCGCGCTTGCCATCATCGTGGGCGCGTTCTTCGCGGCGATGTTCGGCGTTATCGTGGGCGTGCCCGTGCTGAGACTGCGCGGGGACTATCTCGCCATCGTGACACTCGCCGCGGGCGAGATAATCAAGGAGCTGGTCAACTGCCTCATCATCGGGCATGACGAGAACGGGCTGCACATCCTCTTCAACGCCACCGGCACGAAGAGCGTGACCGACCTTGGGCTGAGCGAGGGCGGCAAGGTGCTCATCAAGGGCGCGCAGGGCGCGACCGGCACGGAAACTATAGCAAGCTTCACGGCGGGCTTTGTGCTCATCATGATAACGCTCGTCATCGTGCTCAACCTCGTGCGCAGCCGCTCCGGGCGCGCGATAATGGCGCTGCGCGACAACCGCATCGCCGCCGAGTCCGTCGGCATAAACATCACAAAATACAAGCTCATGGCGTTCGTCACCTCCGCCGCCCTTGCGGGCGCGGCTGGCGCGCTGTACGGGCTGAACTTCTCCAACCTTGTTTCCTCAAAATTTGACTTCAACACATCCATCCTCGTGCTGGTGTTCGTCGTTCTGGGCGGGCTTGGCAGCATTTGGGGCTCTATCGTGGCGGCGACGGTGCTGACCGTTCTGCCGGAGGCGCTGCGCGGCTTCGACGATTACCGCATGCTCGTATACGCAGTAGTGCTGATACTCGTCATGCTGGCGACGAACGACCCGCGCGTGAAGGCGCTTGTCTCCCGCATTATCCCGCGCCGCGAAAAAGAGGAGGTTTGAATCATGGCTAAAGTACATTCAAAAAACGAAAGTCCGCTCGTGCCGATGCCGTCGGACGCGCTCATTCCCGAACGCGACCTTGACAAGACACCCGTGCTGGAGGTAAAGCACCTCGGCATCGACTTTGGCGGTCTGACAGCCGTGGACGATTTCAATCTCACCATCGGGCGCACGGAGATTGCCGGGCTCATCGGTCCGAACGGCGCGGGCAAGACGACGGTATTCAACCTGCTGACAAAGGTGTATCAGCCCACGCGCGGCAGCATCATGCTCGACGGCATCGACACGCACGGCATGTCCACCGCACAGGTCAACCGCCTCGGCATCGCGCGCACGTTCCAGAACATCCGCCTTTTCAACAATCTCAGCGTTGAGGATAACGTGAAGCTCGGTCTGCACAACCAGATAAATTACGGCATGGTGGGCGGCATACTGCGTCTGCCGTCGTACTGGAAGCAGGAGCGCATCGCGCACGAGCGCGCGATGGAGCTTTTGAGCATCTTTGATATGGAGTCCCTTGCCGACGCGAAGGCGGGCTCGCTCCCCTACGGCGCGCAGCGCCGGCTGGAGATTGTCCGCGCGCTCGGCACAAACCCAAGTCTCCTGCTGCTGGACGAGCCTGCCGCCGGCATGAACCCGTCCGAAACGCAGGAGCTGATGGAGAACATCATCAAGATTCGCGATATGTTCCACATCGCGGTGCTGCTCATCGAGCACGACATGAACCTTGTCATGGGCATCTGCGAGGGAATCTGCGTGCTCAGCTTTGGCAAAATAATCGCCAAGGGCACGCCTGCGGACATACAGTCCGACCCCGTCGTTATCGAGGCGTATCTCGGGCGTAAGAAGGAGGCATGAGCCATGGGACAGATACTCAGCGTTGACAATCTCAATGTATATTACGGCGCGATTCACGCGATAAAGGGCGTGTCGTTCGACGTGAACGAGGGCGAGGTCGTCACGCTCATCGGCGCGAACGGCGCGGGCAAGTCCACAACGCTGCAAACCGTGTCGGGGCTGCTGCGCTCGCGCACGGGCAGCATAACGTTCTGCGGCGAGAATATCAGCCATCTGCCGTCATACAAGATAGTGGAAAAGGGTCTGGCGCAGGTGCCGGAGGGGCGGCGGATATTTTTGCAGATGAGCGTGCAGGAGAACCTCGAAATGGGCGCGTATACGAAGAATCAGTCCGGCGTTGCCGCCGACCTTGAGGACGTGTACGAGCGCTTCCCCCGTCTGCGCGAGCGGCGGCGGCAGATCGCCGGGACGCTCTCCGGCGGCGAGCAGCAGATGCTTGCCATCGGGCGCGCACTGATGAGCCATCCGAAGCTGCTCATGCTCGACGAGCCGTCGATGGGGCTTGCGCCCATCCTCGTCGAGCAGATATTCGACATCATCCGTGAGCTGCACCGCTCCGGCACGACTATTCTCCTCGTCGAGCAGAACGCCCAAATGGCGCTGTCCGTTGCCGACCGCGCCTACGTGCTCGAAACGGGCAAGATAAGCCTCTCCGGCACGGGCGCGGAGCTCGCCGCGAGCGACAGCGTAAGAAAAGCCTACCTCGGCGGATGAGGGGAAATATAGAAAGGCAGGGCGTTGTCTCAAAATAGAATTTTCTAAAAAACACTCCAACAGAAAAGAGGCTGTCTCAAAATGCGAATTGCAAGAGAATAGCCCTCTTCAAAAGTTAGATAAAATCCGTTAAAATCCTGTTTCAATGGGATTTTAACGGATTTATTGTTGGGCTAATTTTTAGAGAATTCTATTTTGAGACAGTCCCTTTATCCAACTTATGATGGAGGATGTTTTCTTGCAATTAGCATTTTGAGACAGTCTCCTGTCTTTTTATCTGTTTATTTTTGTTCAATGCAATACCGCATTATGTGTTAATGTCTCAGAATTCCATCATTACTTTCAACACGGGTTCCGGGCGCTTGTCCGCCATATCAATGGCCTCTTTGAAGCGCTCTATTGGGTAGCGCTGAGTTACAAAATGGCTCAAATCCATGCGCCCCGCCGCTATCGCGTCGCAGATAAGCTCAAAATCCTCGTGTTGGTACATATTATATGCTTTGAAATCGAGCTCGTGCTGCTGATGAAGCATGTAGGGGAAACCTATGCCATTTTCCATAAGGGCATGCTGTATGAGTTTTCCGCCACGGCGGGTAATTTCCGCCGCTTGGCTGATAGTTTGTTCATCGCCAAATGCAAGAAACGTCATGTCAACACCCTCGCCGTCAGTCAGTTCCATTATTTTTTCGCACAGCTTCTCCCTATGGCTGTTGACTGTACATTTGCAGCCCATTTCCCGTGCCTTTTCGAGATTAAAGTCCGAAATATCCACCACAACAATAAGCTTAGGATTATACAGCTTTGCGCATAGAAAGTCTCCGATTCCGATCGGTCCTGCGCCGATGATGGCTATCGTAGATTGCGGAGTAATGCCTGAATTTCGCACAGCGTACATCCCGTTTGCCACAGGCTCAATCAGCGCACCTTCCTCATAAGAAAGACTATCGGCAAGGTGAACAACCGTTTTCTCCGGCGTAACTATGTATTCTCCAAGTCCGCCGCTCCATCCGCCAGCGCCAAGCACTTTCTTGTTCGGACAGATGTTGTAAAGTCCATGCCTACAATACCAGCATTCGCCACAGCCATAGTGCGGCTCAATGACAACTCTATCTCCGGGCGCAAACCGTGTCACGTCCGTGCCGACCGCCACAACGTCCCCCGAAACCTCATGTCCTGACACAATTGGCGGGATGCGGAACGGGTGTTTGCCGTGAAAGGCATGGATCTCCGAGCCGCATATGCCGCAGCAACGAACTCTAACCTTAACATCGTCCGATTTCTCTATCTGCGGTTCAGGCATATCATCGCGAAACTCCGCAACACCTATTGCTTCAAAATATCCAGCTCTCAATGCTGTTTTCCTCCATATAACATAAAAATGAGTTTAAACATACCGCTCAGCACACAGACCGAATATCATCTTATCCAGTCCCTGTTAAACATCATTCTGCCGTTTACAAGCGTCATTCTGACATCGGAAGTGGCTTTAATGTCTTTGAGCGGATTGCTACCAAGAACCGTTATGTCCGCCTGATAGCCGGGAAGTATACGACCAATTCTATCTTCACGTCCTGTCACGCGCGCCGCCACTGATGTTGCTGCGCGTAGCGCTTCTACATTGCTCATTCCTATAGCCGTGAGATTCTCAAATTCGAGTGCATTCGTCCCGATATGATTGCCTAACGTACCGCAATCCGTAGAAAATGCCATCGTTACGCCTGCCTTATAAGCACGGCGTGCACTGTCCCAATGCGTCCGAGCGGTTTCGGCAAGCAGTTCTATCACCGGCTGTGTCTTGTTGGCAAGCATTTCTTTTGACGGTGTCTGTGAGGGTGATAACAATGTCGGCAACATTATTTTCCCGCTTTTCAGCATCATTTCAATGCCCTCGTCATCTATTCCTGTACCGTGAACAACGACATCGCCGCCAGCAGAGATAAAATTTTTGATTGCTTTCGCGCCGCGCAAATGCGCATGAACAGGCGTTCCGTAATTATGTGCCTCATCTATGGCGGCGGTTATCTCCTCCAACGTAAAATCGGCTGCGTCAGATTTGCGTCCAACCATACGGATAGGCGGACTCAACTGCATCTTTACAAAGTCCACACTCCACCACATAAGATCGCGTATAGCCTTACGTATACCATATGGACCGTAGGGTTCTATGGAAAATCCTATAAAATGCGCTTTGTTTGTTGTCAGTTGCTTTCCAGACACCATATAATTCGGACCAGAAACGAATCCTTTCTGTATAGCCTCGCGCAGAGCGCAATCAATGAAGTTACGCCCGCCTCCGTCCATGACTGTCGTAAACCCGGCTTCAAGCATCTTTCTGCAGTTGTCAACGCCAAGGAACGCTACCGCACTGTCCGCATTGGGGTAAAGTTCTCCGCCTGCCGATGCAGTTGAAAGTGTGCGATTTTTATCGGCAGGCACTTCATCGAGCAGCATATGCATATGGCAGTCTATAAACCCCGGCGAAATGAACGCACCGTCGAGATCTATGACACGTACATCGCCGACATCAACGGTATCGTCGCATATCGCATCTATTTTACCGTTGCTTATTACAAGGCTTTTGCCATGAAGTGTTTCTTCATTGATACCGTCAAATATAACAGCATTTTTAAGTATCAGAATATCTTGCATTTATTCACCCCTCTATGTCAGACTCGGCAAAAATGTGATGATTTCCGGCACAAATGCAAACAGAAACACCGCCACAAAGCCGACTATTATGAATGGCCATACGCCTTGTACTACCTTAACATACGGTGTGTTCGTCGTCGATACTGCAGTGAACAGGTTGACTCCGAACGGAGGCGTGATAAAACCGATGACAAGCACAATGCAGAACAGCACACCGAGATGTAGCGGGTCGCAGCCGAGTTGGATGCCAATGGGGGTAAGTATCGGTGCAATAATAACGATTGCCGCCAACGTCTCCATGAGCGTACCGACCAGTGCAAGGAATGCGATAAGAACAAGCAGATAAATTGTCTTGTTATGCAGGATCGGCACAAGCGCCTGTGCAACCTTATTGGGGATATTTGCTGTTGCGAGTGCAAGACCGAATAGACAGTATGCATGAGTAAATCACACACACTGTTGCCGCCTCAGTTGGTGTGAAAATACCGCCGTAAATACCGCCAAGCACCATTACCGGCATAAACAAAACAGGTAGCGCTTTCACCGTACTCGACAAAATTTCCTTTGCGCTATAGCACACATCAGACTTCTTCACTCCCTCTTTTTTCGCTATAAAATGGTTGAGAATACAAAATAGTATTGCGATTATGATGCCGGGAATAACTCCGCCCATGAACATATCAGGTATGGAAAGCCCCATTGTGCTGCCGTAGACTATCATTGCCACGCTCGGCGGTATAATCGGTCCAAGTGCACCGCCTGCGGCAAGCATACCTGCCGCCGTGCTCTGCTTATAGCCGGCTTTTATAAGGGACGGCCACATAACAGCACCAATTGCCGCAACCGTAGCCGGTCCAGAACCTGTAAGAGCAGCAAAAACTGCGCAACAAACTATTGTTATTGCACCAGCCGCGCCGTTGACACGACCGAAAAGTTTCTCTACCCATTCAACCAAACGCTTTGAAAGTCCGCCGGATTCCATTATATATCCCGCCAGCGTGAACAGCGGCACCGCCAGAAGCACAAAACTATCCATACCTGTTACTGCTTTTTGCGCAATAGCGTTCAAGGAACGAAGCCCAGTTACCATAAACATCATAGCAGAGGAAAGGGATATGCAAAAAAACACAGGGAGTCCTATTG
>CAVGKI010000078.1:0-8206 GCA_963629655.1 Butyricicoccaceae bacterium
TTATGATGTCCTTTTTTCTTTCCCAAATGTGTAACTCATCATTGACTAACCTACATCTTTTTTCCTGCCGCGTAGCCTCAGGTGTTTTCAAACTTCGAGTGCTCGGCAAGCATGCGATCCTTCAGCTCCATCAGCTTCGGCGAGAGGTCGACATAGTAGCGGTGCGGATTGTCGAAGCGCTTGACCTCCGGCCAGAGCGTGCTCACGCCGTAGGCGCAGACGGTCTTTATCTCCTTGAGCGTCGGCTCGGCATACACAAGCTCCCCGTTTTTGAATATCGGCTTCAAAAGCTCCTCCGCGCAGAAATCCGTCAGCGTCTTGCGCTTCCAGCGCGCGTCCGGGTCGCACAGCTCGAGGGGCTGCGTGTCATCGACGGTCTCGCCGCGCATACAGATATAATCCGCCTCTGCCATGCCGGTCTTGCGGTTGAAAAGGCGGTATACCGTCTTGAAGCCGGGGTTTGTAATTTTGCCGACATTCTCACTGACCTTTATCTTGGGAATGATATTCCCAGCCTCGTCCTCCACGGCGCACAGCTTGTACACCCCGCCGAACACAGGGCTGCTGCGCGAGGTGATGAGCCGCTCACCCACGCCAAAGGAGTCTATCCGCGCGCCCTGACGCAGAAGCTCCGCAATAAGGCGCTCGTCAAGGGAATTGGACACCGTGATGGTGCAGCCCGTCCAGCCCGCCGCGTCCAGCATTGCACGGGCGCGCTGCGTGAGGTACGCCATGTCGCCGGAGTCGAGACGGATGCCGCATTTCTTGATGCCCATAGGCTTGAGCACCTCGTTGAACGCGCGTATCGCATTCGGCACGCCGGAGTGGAGCGTGTTGTACGTGTCCACGAGCAGCACCGCGTTGCCGGGGTATGCCTTGCAGTAGGCGGCGAACGCCTCATACTCGCTTGGGAACATCTGCACCCATGAGTGCGCCATCGTGCCCGCCGCGGGCACACCGTAGAGCTGGTCGGACACGGTGCACGCCGTCCCCGCACAGCCGCCGATGAACGCAGCGCGCGCACCCGTCACCGCGCCCGCAATGCCCTGCGCCCGGCGCGAGCCGAACTCCAGCACAGCGCGCCCCTCTGCCGCGCGGCAGACGCGGTTCGCCTTCGTGGCGATAAGGCTCTGGTGGTTGAACTCAAGGAGCATGTATGTCTCCAGCAGCTGCGCCTGAATGGCGGGCGCACGCACGGTGAGGACAGGCTCACGCGGGAAGATGGGCGTGCCCTCCGGCACAGCCCAGATATCGCCCGTGAACCTGAAGTCGCGCAGATAGGCAAGAAAGCCCTCGTCGAATATCCCTCGTGAGCGGAGATATGCAATGTCGTCCTCGTCGAAATGCAGCTTCTTTACGTAGTCAATTATCTGCTCAAGCCCGGCGGCGACGGCAAAGCCGCCCTCGTCCGGCACGGAGCGGTAGAAAATATCAAAGTAGGTTATCTCATCCTGCCGCCCGCTGACGAAGTAGCCGTTGCCCATTGTCAGCTCATAAAAATCGCAGAGCATGGTTAGGTTGATGCCGTTGGCACTCTTCATATCGTTATTCTCCTGTCATAAAGCGCGCGGCTCATTCACCGCGCGGTATTTTTGTCGACCGCCGTGTCTCACATTTGCGTGTTCTTTACGCTATTATATCTTCTGCACGAAATAAACGCAAGATATTTGTGTAATATGTTAAAACATTGATATGATGTTACCGATTTTGGTTGACTTTGGCGGTGTTTAGGTATATCTTGATACGAGTAGAAAGTTGGGCATTTATAGAGATGCGCCGCGCGATACGGCGATGAGAAGGACGACAAAAAGGTAAAGCACATGAAGAAACAGATATTTGTCTCCGGCAGGACAGAGCTTGCCGGCAACCATACCGACCATCAAAAGGGCAGACTGCTTGCCTCCGCCGTGCACTTCGGGCTCTATGCCCAGTGCGAGGCGAACGGGCTGAACGTTGTGCGGGTGCAGTCCGACGGATTCAAGCCTTTTGAGGTCAACATCACCCATCTCGCCCTGCGCACTGCCGAGTTTGGCACGCCCAAGTCTCTCGTGCGCGGTGTCATAGTCGCGTTCAAGGAGCTGGGGCTGAATGTCGGCGGGTTTGACGCGCGGATAAAGAGCACGCTCATCCCCGGCTCGGGGCTGAGCTCGTCTGCCGCATTCTCGGTGCTCGTGGGGCGTATGCTCTCGGAGCTTTTCAACGACGGCAGCGTCGAGCCGGTGGTCATTGCCCGCGCCGGGCAGCAGGCGGAGAATATGTATTTCGGCAAGCCCTGCGGCATCATGAGCCAGCTTGCCTGCGCCTACGGGCACACGGTGTATGCCGACCCCAAGACCGGCGAGATAGAGCAGATACGCGCCAGCTTCACGCCGATGGGGCTGACGATGTGTCTGACGGACACCGGCGGCAGCCACGCCGGACTGGACACATCCTATGCCCGCATCCCCGCGGACATGGTGTACATTGCCAATCTCTTCGACAAGGGCGTGCTGGGCGATGTTGACCCGAAGGAATTTTACAGCAAGGGCTGGGATCCGGCAAACCGTCCCGTGCGCCGCGCGATGCACTTTTTCGGCGAGAACGAGCGTGTGCCGCTGATGCGCGATGCGCTGAAGAACGGCGACGGGGAGACGTATATGCGCCTGATGAACGAATCCGGGCGCTCGTCCGAGCAGCTTCTCAACAACATCATCACCAGCGCCACGGGCGACACCAAGCTCGCCCAAGGGCTGGAGCGCAGCCGCCGCCTCCTTGAGGGCAAGGGCGCGTGGCGCGTGCACGGCGGCGGCTTTGCAGGGTGCGTTCAGGCACTCATGCCGACAGACTTCTTCCCCGAATACAAGCGCAGCATGGAGGAGGAGTTCGGCAAGGGAAGCTGCATTGAGATAAATATAATGTAAATAACACGCACAAAAATACCGGGGCTGCATGAGCGGTCTCGGTATTTGTATGTTGAGCGGTGCTGCCTAATGCTGTTATTTAGGGCTGCTTTTGCTTGATAGTATCACATCGCGGTGCCTTTCTTTGGCGGGAAAAGCCCTGTCATGTCGGCGTGCTCAAGCTCCAGCAGCTTTATTTTTCTGTCGAGCCCTCCGGCGTAGCCCGTCAGGCTGCCGCTTGCGCCGACCACGCGATGGCAGGGGATGATGACGGAAATTTCATTGTGCCCGACCGCACCGCCGACCGCCTGTGCAGATATTCGTGGAAGTCCATGCTTCTCGGCAAGCCGCCGCGCGAGCTCGCCGTAGGTCACTGTTTGCCCATAGGGGATGCGCAGGAGCATTTCCCACACCGAGCGCCGAAACGCAGAGCCGACGGGGTGCAGCGGCGGCATGAAATCCGGCTCTCTGCCGGCAAAGTAAATATCAAGCCAGCGCCTGGCTTCCGCGAGAACGGGCGTTTCCTGCGCAATATGTTCACCGGGGAGGGAATGCGCAAAATATTTCTGCCCGTCGAACCAAAGTCCTGTCAGCCCGCTCCCGTCTGCCGCCAGCAGGACAGCGCCCAAGGGAGAATCATAACGGCAGGTATACACCGTATGCCTCTGCCCAGACCCGTTGAGCGCGCCGGCTCCGCCATGCCCCATATTTTCAGAAAGCGCCATCGCGCATACCTCCTTGTCCGCTTTTGCGCTCATTATACGCTTGCGTCAATGTCAGCGCAAGGGAGCAAAAACAGTTGTGCACCCTGCCGCCGCCTTGTCCGGCGCGCCGCGAAAAATATCACTTGCCAAAGCGGTGGATTTGGCGCATAATCATGTAGGACACAACGGGGAGGGAAAGCACTTGAGCTGCAAGCTGATAGCCTTTGATCTGGACGGAACGTTTCTCGACACGGCAAAGAACGTGCCGGAGAAAAATCTCGCCGCGCTCACCGCTGCGGCGGAGCGCGGGATATACACCGTGCCCGCGACCGGGCGGATATTCGACGGCATACCGAAAGCGCTGCGCGCACTGCCGTTCATGCGCTATTACATATGCATAAACGGCGCATACGTGTACGACGCTGAAAATGACACCGTTATACATCGGGCGGAGGTGCCGCTGGCGACGGCGCTGAGCTTTTATGAATACATGGACGGTAAGTCCGCGCTGTACGACTGCTATCAGGACGGGCGCGGCTACATGACGGCGGCGATGTACGCGCAGGCGGAGGCGTACATAAGCGACCCCGGAGTACTGCGCCTTTTAAAGACTCTGCGCACACCCGTGCCGGAGCTGAAAGCGTATCTGCGCGAAAAGGGAGAGGATGTGCAGAAGCTTCAGGCGTACTACGCCGACACCGCCGAGCGCGACGGGGAGCTGGCGCGTATGCCGGGGCTGTTCCCGGAACTTTTGTTCTCCACCTCCGTCAAAAATAATATAGAGGTCAACTACCGCACGGCGGGCAAGGGCAACGGGCTTGCGGCGCTGTGCCGCCATCTCGGCATAGACTTGGCGGACACCGTTGCCTTTGGCGACAGCTCCAACGACACGGATATGCTCCTTGCCGCCGGGTGCGGCGTTGCCATGGCAAATGCTCTGCCGGAGGTGAAAGCAGCCGCAGATGCTGTGACGCTCTCCAACGACGAGTGCGGCGTTGCCGACACAATATATAAAATCTTGAAATAACTGATTTCGGGAGGGTACGGAAGAATGAAACTATGCAACGCAAGGGTGTACCGCGACGGGCGCTTTGTCCCCGGCGGGCTGGACTTTGACACGGAGCTCCGCGGCTTTGACGGCGAGGGCGGAGAGGATGTGCACGGCGCGTACATCATTCCCGGACTTGTCGATGTGCACACGCACGGCGCGGTCGGCGCGGACGCGAGCGACGGCGATGCCGAGGGACTGAAAAAGCTGAGCGAATACTACGCGGCGAACGGCGTGACGAGCTTTTGCCCGACGACCATGACACTCAAGGAGCCGGAGCTTATACGTGCGGCGCAGTGCGTGCGCGGCTTTGTTCGCCCGGAGCGCGGCGCGCGGATAGCGGGCATACATCTTGAAGGACCGTTCATCTCCTACGCCAAGCGCGGCGCGCAGAACCCGGATAACCTCCACGCGCCGGATTTCGATATGTTTCAGCGGATAAACGATGCTTCCGGCGGGCAGGTGCGGCTCATCACCGTTGCGCCGGAGATAGACGGCGCGCTGGACTTCATCCGCCGCGCATCCGAGGTGTGCACCGTCTCCCTCGGACACAGCACCGCCGATTACGAGCAGGCGATGGCGGGCTTCGACGCGGGCGCGACGCACGCCACGCACCTTTTCAACGGCATGGAGCCGCTGCACCACAGAAAGCCTGGTCTTGTCGGCGCGGCGCTGACAGCCGGCGCATCGGTTGAGCTTATATGCGACGGGTTTCATATACATCCGGCAGTTGTGAATGCCGTGCACCGTATGTTCGGCAGGAAGCTTGTCGTTATCAGCGATTCTCTGCGCTGCGCGGGTATGCCGGACGGGGAGTATGAGCTGGGCGGTCAGCCGATAATCGTGCGCGACGGGAAAGCGACGCTCTTCGACGGGACGATCGCCGGCTCATCAACTAACCTCATGCAGGAGCTGCGCAATGTCGTTTCATTCGGCATCGCGCTGGAGGATGCGGTGTACGCGGTCACGGAAGCGCCGGCGCGCTCCGTCGGCTGCTTTGACACAATAGGCTCGCTCGATGCGGGCAAGCACGCGGATTTCCTCATTGTGGACGAAAAGCTTGATTTGCAGGCGGTTTTCGTCGGAGGCAGGAGAGTAAAATAAAAATATTGTGTAAATTTGCAAAAAAGTGTTCCAAAACGGAGACAAGTGTGATAGAATACACTCCGTATAGTATTTGACTGCGCATACTCTCGAAAGAGAGCACCGAAAGGAGAATATATAAATGAAAAAATTTATCGCATTGATACTTGCGCTCGTCATGGCGCTGAGCTTTTCCGCCTGCGGCAGCAGCGGCACGAGCACCGCAAAGACCGGCGATCCCAACGCCGTCGGCACGGGCAAGCTTGAGGAGACCGTCGGGGAGACTATCAGCGATGTCAGCAAGCTCAAGCCCAAGGCAAATGTCAACCCGTCCACCATTGACATCGGACAGGCGATGAGCGAGGCGCACACGGGTGACGCATGGTATGCCAACGGCATCCGCGGCGACAATTACATCTATTTTGAGAAAGTCGATAACAGCAGCATCAATCTTGCCTACTTCAAGGTCGAGGCGGGACAGGTCGTCAAGACCATTGTGTGCGGCATGACCGACGACAACCACCTCATTGACGAGGAGGCAGCCGAGGACGAGAGCGGGATAGACATCGTGTTCCTTGATGAGTTCAAGGCATATGACTACAAGAACGACACGTGGTATGTCCGCGGCGATCCCGAAACCATTGAGCAGCTCTTCGTCGGCATACAGCTCGCCGAACAGAGCAACCCGTCCAACACTCTTATCCTCAAGGGCGACGGTACCGGCGTTGAAAAATACGACGACACCGAGTACGCCCTCACATGGACAATGACGAGCGCGACCACGCTGAGGTTCAACGACGGCGAGTATGACTATACGCTCGACATCATCGTTGACGAGGACAACAATTTCGTCAGCCTCTCGGAGCAGAACCACCGCATATTCGTCCCCATAGATATGATCGACCAGCAGGACGAGGCGCAGACCGAGGTGCAGACTGAGGACACCGATGCCGAGCAGGCAGCCGCGCAGAGCTGATTATAGCATAACGAAAGCAAGCAAGCACCCCCGGAATTTTTCCGAGGGTGCCCAGCTTGTCAAAAAAGTCCTGCGAGGACTTTTTTGACCGCGCTTCCGCCGAGCATTTTGGAAGCATATTTCTTTGACAGTCTGAGATATAAAATATTTGTTTTTGTGCGCAGCTTCGGCTGCGCATTTTTTGCTTTTTCTGTTGCTTTTTTGAAAGATATATGTTACACTAGCCATGCTACACAAATCTAATATGTGATACCTGTATTCGGGTGGGCTATGCCTTTCGGCAAAAACGCACCCTCTCCCACCCTATCTTCTTTTAGGTATCGCGGATTTGTGTAGCAACAAATGGGGCTCTGCGTTTTTCGTGTGCAGTCTCGTTTGAGGCTGCACACTTTTTTTATTTGTGTTTTTGTATAGTATAAATTTCGTTGACCAAAGCAGACGGAGAGGTCTGCATAAAAATAAAAAACATACAGGAGGAAAGAACATGAGTAATGCAGCGGTAAAAAGGCTCTTCGCCATCGTCCTTGCGTTGACGATGTGCGTGAGCCTGCTGCCGGTTTCGGCTGTTGCCGAAGAAACCCCGACAGTTAACTCCGAAGCAGAAGAGGAGGTCGTCGAGAATACACCGGCGACTGTCAGTGTCACCTTTGTCTGCGAGCCGTCAGGTACGACGATCAGCGTTCAAGATGCCGAAAAAAATGCGATCGACCCGCAGGAGGACGGCAGTTATCAGCTTGTCCCAGGCACGTATACATATACCGCCTCGTGTGAGGGGTACGTCTCCGCAGAAAATGTCGAGCTCATCATTGACAGCGGCGCAGAGACAAAAGAGGTAAGCGTTAAGCTGGAGGCTGTGAAGCAGGAGAAAGAAGCGGCAGAAGAATCAAACGCTTTGAATAGCACGCTCCTGAAAAATGCCTCCGAGCAGGATGGCAATGTTTTAGCCTCCGGCGAGTGCGGCGCAGAGGGCAGCAATCTCACATGGACGCTCGACAAAAACGGCGTGCTGACCATCTCCGGCACGGGAGCGATGGGAGCTGGCGGCATAAACTACTCTACGCCGTGGGAAAACCATGTAAGTGAAATAAAACGTGTCGATGTTAAAGAAGGAGTTACCGGCATTACCAATGTGTACTTCTGGTCTTACTGGAATAATGCGGAGAGTGCTCTGGAGTCATTGACGATTCCTGCAAGCGTCACAGAAATAGACACTAACGCTGTGAGGGCCTGCCATAATCTTGCCAATATCGTTGTAGATTCCGGCAATCCAAGCTTTACCGCCGAGGATGATGTGCTTTATAATAAGTCTATGACGGAACTTGTTGTCTGCCCCGGCGCTAAGACGGGAACATTCACAATACCTGACAGCGTAGAGACGATTAGAAGCGGCGCGTTTACTGCGTGTACTGGTTTGACCTCAGTGACTATTCCGGCTGGCGTGACTGGTAATGTCGGTTTTGGAGGCTGCACGAACCTTACCAGCATAAATGTTGTTCCATCTAATACGACATATGCT
>CAVGKI010000079.1:0-8139 GCA_963629655.1 Butyricicoccaceae bacterium
TCCACAGTGCGGACAGCCTTGAGCTTATCGACTGCATCGGGCGCACCGCCGCCGGGCGCGGCATCGTGCAGGACATTCTGCTGGAGGTGAACATCGGCGCGGAGGCGGCAAAGTCCGGCTTCACGGCTGATGATATACCCGCCGCACTCGCCCATGCCTCTGAAATAAAGGGAATTTTTGTCCGCGGATTGATGGCGATACCCCCAATTTGCGTTGACGGGGAAGAAAATCGACCATATTTTAAGCTCATGAATCAGCTTTTTGTTGACAATAGCGAAAAAAAATACGATAATGTATCTATGGACTTTTTGTCTATGGGTATGAGCGGAGATTACATGACCGCCATAGACTGCGGCGCTAACATGATCCGTTTGGGCACCGCTATCTTCGGCGCGCGCAATTACGGCAGGGCGACTTGACCCCGCCCGCGCGCACGGAGCTGACAGCAGGGTCTTTATCTGCATTCGGTATCTTTACGACCACACGGGGCGCTGCCCCGCGCGACCCTGCCGGGGATCATTACGACTTTGGAGGCACTTACTTCATGGGTTTCATGGACGAACTTAGAAAGCTCACTCAGCCTTACGATGATGAGGATGATTTTTTTGAGGGTGCGGACGCGCAGTATAAGCCGCAGCCGCAGACCCCTGCACAGGCGCAGCCCGCCACGCGCGAGCAGGCGCTTTTTGAAAGCAGCTTTGCCGAGACGCCGCAGGCGCAGCCCCAGCCGCAGCGCCGCCCCCAGCAAAAGCCCCTGATTCAAAAGCCCGCCGTGAAGGCGCAGGCGCAGCCGTCACAGGGCGACGGCAGTCTCTTCGGCAACTTCGGCAAGAAGCAGCCCGCCCAGCCCAAGCAGGGGCGCGTGAGCTTCGGCGGCAAGGAGGCGCAGGTTATTCTCTTTTCCCCAAAAACCTTTGACGAGGCGGGGGAGATCGTCAACCACATCCGCGCCAACCGCTCGGTTGTGATGACGCTGGAGGGGCTGCCCGGCGACACGGCGAGACGGCTGCTCGACTTTATATCCGGTATTGCCTATGCGCTGCAGGGAAAAATAACCCCTGTCTCCGCAAAGACATATTTCGTCACCCCGCAGAACGTCGATATTCTCGGCGCGCAGGGCGACGCGCCCGTCAGCGGCGGGCAGTATCTGTAATGCAAGATATCAAAAACAGGTGAAAGGTGGATAAATTTATGATCACTGCTCAGGATATTCGCGAAAAGACCTTTGAGAAGTCCCGAATAGGCGGCTACGACATGGCGGCTGTGGACGATTTCCTTGAGGAGCTTGCCGACGACGTGACGGCGTATCAGAAGGAAAACGCCGTGCTCAAGAGCAAGATGAAGGTGCTCGTGGACAAGATAGAGGAATACCGCGCCAATGAGGAGGCGCTGAACATGGCAGTGCTGTCCGCGCAGAAGCTCGCCGTGCAGATAGAGAGCGACGCGCGCACGAGAAGCGCCGCAATGATAGAGGATGCCGAACGCCAGGTCAAGGCGCGCGTCGGCGGCATTGAGGACGAGGTCGCCCGCCAGCAGAAGCGCCTTGAGGATGCCAAGTCCGCCACGGAGAAGTTCTTTGACGCGGCGCGCGCGCTGTGCAGCACCCAAATGCGCAACCTTGACGCGATCGCCTCCGGCATGACCGCCTCCGCCCCCGCCGCAGCACCCGCAAGCGCCGCCCCCGCAGACGAGAGCGCCGATGTTGACAGCGCCGTGCGCAGTATTGAGGAGTCCGTCTCCAAGATGCGCCCCGAACCCCCCGTCGATATCGATCTCTCCGCCTCGATGAAAGTGCCGTCCAAGCCTAAGAAGAACATCGACAGGACGCAGACCTTCAATCTCTGAGAGATACCTCTTTAATTCGCTTTATTCGGGGCGCGCGTGTATACTCGTCCGCCCCGTTCGGATTTCCCCCAAGTTTATAACCACGATATATAGGAGAGAATACGCATATGCCACAGGATTTTAACGCAACGCTGAATCTGCCGAAAACCGATTTCCCCATGCGCGCGGGTCTGCCCAAGCGCGAGCCGGAAATGCTCAAGCATTGGCAGGAGCTTGATATTTATAACGAGATGCTCAAAAAGAACGAGGGTCATCCCCGCTTCAACCTGCATGACGGTCCTCCGTTCTCCAACGGCGACATTCATATGGGGCACGCGCTCAACAAGGCGATAAAGGACTTCATCACCCGCTCCTACGCCATGCGCGGGTACTACACCCCGTATATCCCCGGCTGGGACAACCACGGCATGCCCATAGAGAGCGCCATTATAAAAGAGCAGCGTCTCAACCACAAGGCTATGAGCGTGGCAGATTTCCGCTCCGCGTGCGAGGCATATGCCGAGAAATATATCAGCCGCCAGATGGACGGCTTCAAGCGTCTGGGTGTCATTGCCGACTGGGAGCACCCCTACAAGACCATGAACCGCGGCTTCGAGGCGGACGAGATACGCATCTTCGGCAAGATGTATAAGAACGGGCACATCTACAAGGGGCTCAAGCCCGTATACTGGTGCGCCAAGGATGAGACTGCCCTCGCCGAGGCGGAGATCGAGTATCAGGACGACCCCTGCACCACCGTGTATGTCAAGTTCCCCATGCGCGACGACCTCGGCAAGCTCTCCCACATCGACCACTCCAAGCTCTACTTCGTCATCTGGACGACGACTATATGGACGCTGCCCGGCAACCTCGCCATCGCGCTGCACCCGGACGAGGCTTACGCCCTTGTCAAAGCCCCCAACGGTGAGATCTATATCATGGCGGATGCGCTGACCGAGAAAGTCATGCACATCGGCGGCTTTGACAGCTATGAGATCATCGAGACGCACCCCGGCAGCTTCTTTGAAAATATGCTCGCGCAGCACCCGTTTATCGACAAGACCTCGCGCCTGCTGCTGGCGGACTACGTGACGATGGACTCCGGCACGGGCTGCGTGCACACAGCGCCCGGCTTCGGCGCGGACGACTATCAGACCTGCCGCCGCTACGGGATGGAGCTTGTCGTGCCCGTGGATGATCAGGGCCGCCACACCGATTACGCCGGCAAGTACGCCGGCATGACCACCGATGAATCCAATCCCGTTATCCTCAACGACATGCGCGAGAGCGGCATGCTCTTCGCGTCCGAGGATATCGTTCACTCCTACCCGCACTGCTGGCGCTGCAAGAGCCCGATAATCTTCCGCGCCACGCCGCAGTGGTTCTGCTCGGTCGATTCGTTCAAGGACGAGGCCATCGCCGCGTGCGAGAACGTCCGCTGGCTCCCCGCATGGGGCAAGGATCGCATGGGCGCAATGATCCGCGAGCGTGCCGACTGGTGCATCTCCCGTCAGCGCCGCTGGGGTCTGCCCATCCCCGTGTTCTACTGCGACGACTGCCATAAGCCCGTCTGCACCGACGAGACTATTGAGTCCGTCGCCGCCATCTTTGAAAAGAGCGGCAGCAACGCATGGTTTGAGCTGGATGCGGCGGCGCTTCTGCCGGAGGGCTTTGTCTGCCCGCACTGCGGCGGAAAGCACTTCACCAAGGAGACGGACACCCTCGACGGGTGGTTTGACTCCGGCTCTACCCACTACGCCGCAATGAAGCGCGATCAGGGCTTCTGGCCGGCGGATATGTACATGGAGGGCGGCGATCAGTACCGCGGCTGGTTCCAGTCGTCGCTGCTGGTGGCTGTCGGTGCGCTCGGCATGGGCGCGCCGTACAAGGAATGCCTCACCCACGGGTGGACGGTCGACGGCGAGGGGCGCGCAATGCACAAATCCCTCGGCAACGGCGTGGACCCGGCGGACATGATAAAGGAATTCGGCGCGGACATCGTGCGTCTGTGGGCAGGCTCTGCCGACTATCATGTGGACGTGCGCTGCTCGACGGATATCTTCAAGCACCTCAGCCAAAACTATCTCAAGTTCCGCAACACCGCGCGCTACTGTCTGGGCAATCTCAACGGCTTTGACCCGAACGACCTCGTCGCGCCGCAGGATATGGAGGAGCTTGACCGCTGGGCGATAACAAAGCTCAACGCCCTTATTGCCAAGGTCGCGGCAGCGTATGACGAGTATGAGTTCCACATCGTCTCTCACGCGATAAACGACTTCTGCGTGGTCGAGCTGTCCAGCTTCTATCTCGACATCATCAAGGATCGCCTCTACTGCGAGGAGCCCGACGGGCTCAAGCGCCGCAGTGCGCAGACCGCGCTCTGGCTCATTCTCGACAGCCTCACCAAGATGTTCGCGCCCATTCTCGCCTTCACCTGCGATGAGATCTGGCTGGCGATGCCGCACAGGTCCACGGACGATGCGCGCAACGTCGTGCTCAACGTCATGAACAAGCCCTTCACCGAGTACGCGCTCGACGATGCCTCCCTCGCCAAGTGGGACGCGCTCATCTCCCTGCGCAGTGACGTCAACGGCGTGCTTGAAACCGCCCGCGCCGACAAGCGCATCGGCAAGCCGCTGGAGGCGGCAGTGACGCTTCACGCCGTGGACGATGCCTCCCGCGCTGCCGTCAAGGCGGTCGAGAGCATGAATCTGTCCGAGCTTTTCATCGTCTCCAAGTGCCTCATCTCCGACGAGGACGACCCCGCCGAGGGCGCGGTCATAGGCGAGGGTGTGAACAATCCCGGTCTGAAGATCTCCGTCACGGAAGCGCCGGGGACGAAGTGCCCGCGCTGCTGGATGCACTCGGAGCACGCCGATGCCGAGACGGGGCTGTGCCCGCGCTGCGCCGCAGTCGTGGCAAAGCTGCCGTGATATTGTAAATAAATGTGACCGGCGCTTCCCCCGCCGGTCACGCCCGGCTTTTATACGCGCGCCGGGATAAAATTTCGCGCGCCGTCGACCTCGGTCGGCGGCAGATAGGAGAAAGATATGCTCTATGCTATTGTCGGTATTCTGGTCATTATCCTTGACCAGGGGGTGAAGTACTGGGTCACGACCAATCTCATGGTCGGCACGGTGACCGAGCCTCTCATACCCGGTATTCTCAGCCTTGTCCGCCTGCACAATGACGGCGCAGCCTTCAGCTTTCTTGCCGGCGGCGGGGCGCGCATCTATTTCATCATTCTCACCGCCGTGTTCACCGTCGCCGTTATTATCGCCCTCGCCACGAACTTCATCAACGGGCGCTTCGGACGCTGGTGTCTCGTGCTGGTGACGGCGGGCGGGCTGTCCAACTGCCTTGACCGCGTGCTCTACGGCTATGTCGTCGATATGTTCAAGATTGACCTGTTCGACTTTGCCGTGTTCAACGTCGCGGATATATTCATCACGGTGTTTGCGCTGCTGTTCATCGTGTATATCATCTTCGGCGGCGAGGGCAAGAGCGAAAAGGAGGACGAGTTCGACGAGGATGATGACGAGGATGCCGACCGTGAGCCGCTGAACGTCAGCTTCAGGAAGAACCGTGCCGCCGAGCGCAGCGCCGCCCCCGCAAAGCCCGCGCGCGAGCGTGCCGCCGATGCAAAGGCGAAAAAATACCGCACGGACGACGATGAGGACGGCGATGAAATCGCCTCCCCGCGCTTCGGCTTCGGTAAGCGCAAGAAGAATGACGACGAAGCTGTCTCCAAGCCCGCCGCAAAGCAGCCGGCAAAGGCGCGTGCAGCGGTCGATAACTCCCCCGCCGCGCGCCGCGAGAAGTCGCTGGAGGGCTTCGGCAGAGACGCCTCCTCCGCGCAGACCTCCCGTTCCGCCGCAAAGCAGGGCGCGAAGAAAACGCGCTATGAGGAGGATTACGAGGCGTACACCGCCGCGCATCCGGAGGCAAAATCCACTGCGCAGCGCAAGAGCACTGCCCCCGCCGCCAAATCCGCGCCCGCGTTCGACCCCGCCGACCCGTTTGCCGAGTGGGAGCGCGCGAATGCCCGCGTTGAGAGCCGGCAGAACAGCGGTTCTGCCGCAAAGGCGATGGGCGTAAACGCAGGCGCGCAGCAGAGCACGCCCAAGACCGCCGAGCCCGCCGCAGCGGAGATTCCCGCGCAGCGTCCTGCCTCCGCGCAGACCCCGGCGCGTCCTGCATCTCCCGCCGCCGCACCCAAGACCACCCCCAAGAGCAGCAGCGCGGACGAGTTCGACCTTGACGATATACTCAACGAGTTTAAGTAATGGACGCGGATTATATCATGATTACGGCACAGGAGAGCGGCGAAAGACTCGACGCTCTCCTTGCTTCTAATATTGAGGGCTTGACGCGCTCTGCGGCGCAGCGTCTGCTCGACTCCGGCGCGGTGACGCTCGGCAATGTGCCGCTGAAGAAGAACCACCGCACCCGCGAGGGCGAGGTGTACCGCGTCGCGCTGCCGCCGCTTGCCGATGTGCCGCTCACCGCGCAGGACATACCGCTCGACATCGTGTATGAGGACGATGATGTTATCGTCGTCAACAAGCCGCGCGGCATGGTCGTGCACCCCGCGCCGGGGCATCCTGACGGCACGCTCGTCAACGCGCTCATGTTCCACTGCGGCGACAGTCTCTCCGGCATCGGCGGGGAGCGCCGCCCCGGCATCGTCCACCGCATAGACAAGGACACCTCCGGGCTGCTCATCGCCGCGAAGAACGACTTTGCGCATCAGGCGCTCGCCGCGCAGCTCGCCGACCGCAGTCTCTCCCGCGTGTATGAAGCGGTCGTGCGCGGCAGACTGCGCGAGGACGCGGGCACGGTCGAGCGACCGATAGGGCGGCACCCCACGGACAGAAAGCGCATGGCGGTCACGGAGAAAAACTCCCGCCCCGCGCGCACGGATTGGTCGGTCATTGCGCGCTATAACGGCTACACGCATATCGAATGCCGCCTGCACACCGGGCGCACGCACCAGATACGTGTGCACATGGCGTCGCTCGGTCATCCCCTGCTGGGGGACTTCACCTACGGCGCACCCTCGCCCGACAAGGGGCTGGATGGGCAGTGCCTTCACGCGCGCCGGCTGAAATTCGTCCATCCGCGCACGGGGGCGCATATCGAGCTGACAAGCGCGCTGCCGCAGTATTTCACGGACGTGCTCGCCCGGCTGGGCACACAGATAGGGTAAGTAAATATACATTGATACGGAGGGTCATGCAATGGATATGAAGAAGATAACCACTCTCGTCGTCGGCATTATCGCGCTCGCGCTGCTTATTGCGGCGGTCGTGTTCGTGGTACGGCTCATAGGCGGGCTTGTCACGGGGGCGTTCAACCTCGTGCTGGGCATCGTCGTGGTCGCGGCGCTGGTCGCAATAGTGGCATGGATGTTCTGGTACGCCGCAAGGCATAAGTGATACTATCATTTAACAAAATAGTTTGCTTCTTTCCGACAAAAATTGCGTCAGGTAAGGCATGCCCCCGCAGAACATAGTGAACATATATGTTCAAGGGCAGCAACGATGCCTGACGCAATTTTTCCTTGGGAATTTATTGAAGCTTCTTATCAGATAATAGTATATACTTGATTTCGGTTTCATTATATAAACATATATACTCTCGAATAGCCGATATACACCCTAATTTTAACGCCGGTGTATCAACCGGAAACCACGGATATAGCAATCCTCATTGGGACAGTCCTTATGAGCATTGGCTGTTTGTACCCAAAAAATGAGCAACTGTGCCTGATGTTTCCTACAAAGAACCCCACGTAGGAACGTAGGACTTCGAAAACACGAGACACAGCTACCTGTATATAATATATCACAGATTCGCGCGAAATGTCAACGCTATTTTTGCCGCTTTTTTTGGCAACACGCAGGGAAAGATTGAAAAGCGGCTTTCCTACAAAATTGCTGAGCTGGAAGTCTCCACAAACAACGCAGACAAAACCGCCGCCCCGTGTGCTTGGGGCGGCGGTCGTGCTATGTTTCAGTATTCTATTTTCAGTTTTATTTTTCTTTTTCTGACAGCTTAATAACAAGAGTATCGTCAATTACCGTAATAGAATCTCCTGCCGGCCAGCAGCCCATAGCCTGCACCTCGGCAGATTTCCTCAGCTCCTCCCTCCGGCTCTCATTTACGCTTTCAAGCTCCAGCCCAAAGGTAGCCCGCAAGAAATTTGTGGTACGCGCACGGTCGTACAGAAGCGTTTTCTCTATTCCACTACTTAGTATTTGAATTTTCCCGGAAGTCTGCATTTCCCCTGTCTCAGGATTCACGTTTTCGCGT
>CAVGKI010000080.1:0-3230 GCA_963629655.1 Butyricicoccaceae bacterium
GTTAACCAAATCGAAGATTTGGACGCTTACTTACGCCTGCCGTTGTGTGGCGCTCCCAGCACTCTTGCAAGTGCCAAGATTAGAATAGCATATAGTTTGACAAAATGCAACAGATTTTTCGCCGTTCGATATGAAAATATACTGCCGCACCTCTGCCTCCCCTGAAAGCGGGAGGTGGCGCGGCGCTTTGCGCCGTGACGGAGGGGTTTCATTTCGGCATTGTGCAGAGTTGAACGGAAACTGAACAGAAACCCCTCCACCGCTAGCGCGGTTCCCCTCCCCTTTCAGGGAAGGCTTCCAAACTTTGGCTCTCCTGAAAGGAGCTTCCATCTTTTGGCTCCCATGAAAGGTAAGTGAGCGTCCAAATCTTTGATTTGGCTAACGCGAACTTATGTCTTTGACTGAGCTGGCAGCGGCGATAGCCGCTGACTGAGGGGTTTCCGTTTATCTCCGACAGTGACGAGGTGAACTCCTCCGGCACCGACACACCAGTTTAGCCAATAACCCCCACAGCAAAAAGGGCCACCTGAGACGGTGACCCCTTGCAAAAGAGAGTGATCAGAATTTCATAAATACCGATACGATAACGACCGGTATCGCGGTCAGCAGCATGTACAGCAGGATGAACCCAAGCCCTATGCTGCCGGTGCTGAGCATCTTCACAAAGACGACCAGCATGCCGAGTATCGCGCTCAGCGCGGAGAGGACAAGGTTGACGCGGGTGGCGGTGTAGATGTTCTTGCCGGCGTCCGCCATGCTCGTCACGGAGGCAAGCCCCTCGCGGCACACGACGGCGGCGACCTTGCTGTTCTCCGAGGGCTTTGTCTCGGTTATCTTGAAGCGCTCGACATACGGCGGGAAGTCGTACCCGTCGGTCGCAACGTCGAACGTGGTCTTGAGCATTTCCGGCGTGATGTTGAAGTCACGCAGCGCGAAAATGGGGTGACGGTTCGAGCGCATAAGCTCCACCAGCGCGCGCCGCACCTGCGGCAGCGGCTGATAATTCATGGAGAATATGCCGTAGAGTATGCCGTCAATCGCGAGCAGCACCGTTGTCTTGTCCACGAGGCGGAACGGAATGCGCACGTTCATCAGGCGCATGAGGTCGCTGCTGCCGCAGAGAACGACGTGACCGTCGATGATGCCCTTCATGCCGCCGCCGGACAGGCACTCGAAGTTGCTCATGGGCTGCACGGTGCAGCTGTTTTGCTCCATCTCGTCGGTGAATGCCTTGCACATCGAGCAGCCGGAGGCGATTATCAGCGTGCCCGCGTAGGATATGACCTTCTGCGCGTCCTCGTCGGCAAATATGCGTATGGACTCGACGGAAATACTGCCCTCCGGGAAGAGGTCGCGGTCGGTGACGATGAGGTTGCTGCTCTGCCCGACGTCGCACAGACCCGACCAGCCCGCTATTGCCGCGCCGCTGGAGAATATCTGCATCGAGCCGAGGAAGAAGGGGAGTGCAAAGCATATCAGCGCCGTCACCGGCACAGCCGGAGAGAGCACGGCGGAGAATATATAGAGAATGTCGTAATAATTGCGCGTCACGGCGGAGACGATGAGCGCGAGGAGCATCGCGGCGAGAAGCATGAACGGGGTGAGCTTTGCAAAAAGCGTCTCGTCCGGCGCGGCCTCCTCACAGCGGCGGACAAAGCCCGTCGCGGGGCGGGAGGTCTTGACAAGTGTGATGCCCTTGCCCTTGATGTCGTTGTCGCCGACGACGCTGTAAATGCGCTTTGCAATCGCGGGCACGCGCAGCGTCTTGCGCAGGGCTCTCACGCTCAAAAGCGAGGAGAGCATCACGCCCACGAGGGAGAGACTGGATACTGCGCAGAGGGGGATATGACTGCTCACGCTGTTGCCCAGCGCGACCATTGCCGCGTCTGCCGACGTGATGAGACACGCGACGACAGCGAGGCTGTCCGCGCCCATCTGTAAATGCGCCATTTTGAGTATGCCGGTTGTCACGATGTCCAGCGCGAGGAGCATGATGGTGAACTGTATCGCCATGCACGTCGCGGCGGTAACGGGGAGGTAGGCGAGCATGCCGGGAATGGGCAGACCGAGGGATATGTACGCCATGAACGCCAGCAGCCCGCATGCGATGCGCAAGCGCATACGTGTAGCGTGCACATACGAGCCGTAGTATTTCGCGGCGTCCTTGCACGACACCTCCGCGCCGAGGTCTTCGTCCTCGTCGTTCATCGTCGCGGAGGATTCGCCGCGGTGCGTGCCTCTGAGGCGGAAGAATATCGTGGCGAACACGGAGGCGACGTATTCCGAGAACGAGGGGGGAGCACAGCTCTCCGCGTGCTCGTCGTCGGGGTAATCCTCGTCCTCGCCGCTCTCGTCGGCGCTGTCTGCGTCGGCGTAAGCGCTCTGCTCTGCGCTGATGTCGCGGAAGCCGCGCGCGAACAGCTCCTCCTCGTCCTCTTCCTCCGGCTCGTCCTCGGCGATGTATTTGGGCTGATAGGAGGTGCGGCTCTTCTTGTCCTTTTTCTTGCTCCTGCCGAAGGAGAACTTGGGCTTGCCGCTGCGGGGCTGCGCGTCTGCCTCCTCGTCGTATTCTTCGACGGGGACTGCACGGCTGCGCTGCTCCGTCGGCACGTAATCTTCGTCGGCGGAGGTGTCCATATCCCAAGAGGGGAGGGGGCGGTCGGCTTTCTTCCTGCCGCCCGTGTTGAAGCGGCTGTCTATCTCCGGCGCGTACTCCCTCTCGCGGCGGGACGGCTTGTACAGGCGCACGTCATCGTCGCCGCCGTCTGTGTCAAAATCGGAAAAAAGAGCGCCCGAATGGAACTCCGAAAGAATATCGTCGACGGACATGTCATTGTCACCGTATTTATTTTTTCTCTCGTCCTTGCGGCTCATATAACTATCCATCCCATTTTGTTCGTAGGCTTGCGCTTGCGCATAGATGTCGTCGGAGGATCTGAAAACGGGACGTCTGGGGCGTCTGGCTTTGCGTATCATGGGCATTGAACGCATCGGCGCGCAGCTTGCCTGCTCAACCGCCTGATATTCACGTTCCATCGGGGGGGGTGTCACCACCTTAAAAAATGTTATAAAGCAGAATGCCGGAAAGACAAAAAAGTCAAAGAATATAGATCAGATGGTGCTTGTGCGCTGGCGCAGCACCTCGTACATCGTGATGGCGGCTGCCGTCGATGCGTTGAGGGAGCTGACCTGTCCGCGCATCGGGAGACTGATGATGAAATCACAGCTCT
>CAVGKI010000080.1:3302-8132 GCA_963629655.1 Butyricicoccaceae bacterium
ACAGATCGCTCTGGCCGTTCGCCGCCGTGCCGTACACCCATACGCCGCGCGCCTTCAGCTCCTTTATCGCCGAGGGCAGGTTTGCCACGCGCGCGATAGCCATATGCTCCGCCGCGCCGGCAGATGCCTTGTCAACGATGGCGGTAAGACCGGCGCTGCGCCGCTTGGGGATAATCACGCCGTGCGCGCCCGCGCATTCGGCGGAGCGGATGATAGCGCCGAGGTTGTGCGGGTCGCTAATCTCGTCGCACACTATCACGAACGGCTTCTCGCCGCGCGCCTCCGCAATGGCGAAAATATCGTCCACCGTGCAGTATTCGCGCACGGCGGCGAGGGCGATAACGCCCTGATGCGCGTGCGTTTGGCTCATAAAGTCGAGCTTGCGGCGGTCAGCCTCCACCACGACTATGCCCGCGTCGCGCGCCTTGGAGGCGATATGCCCCAGCGTCTTGTCAACATCGCCCTTGGCGATGAATATCTTGTCTATTGCACGACCGGCGCGCAGTGCCTCAATCACGGCGTTGCGCCCCTCGATAATGTCGTTTTTCAGCTCTCTCTCTTCCATTGCACAGCTCCAAATAAAAAAGCCAACATAATCATGTCTACATAATACCACAACATTATGTAAATTAAAAGTATTATTTTCGTTTTTTTCAAAAAATTTTTTATCGGATATGCTCAAAGCATGACGCCGTGCGGCTTTGTTCAAAAAAATTTTTGTGGACATTGTGCGGCGCAGAGGGTATTATAATACTATGATGTTATACCACAGCTTGGAGGAGCATAATGAAAAACCCCAGAAACAGTATCGAGCGCTTCTGCGCACAGCACCCTCACTTCGGCATTCCGAATCTTATTAAATACGTCACCATTGCCAATGTTGCCTTCTGGCTACTCGGTTCGATAATGCCCGGCTTTCTCGGCTATCTGACGTTCAACCCAGCACTCATCCTGCGCGGACAGGTCTGGCGCATCGTCACCTTTGCGCTCTATCCGCCCAGCACCGGCATCCTCGCCTTTATCGCGTTTTACTTCTATTATCTAATAGGTAACACCTTGGAGCACTATTGGGGCACGCCGCAGTTTAATATTTATTTCTTCTCCGGCATTATCCTCACGGTCGTTTACGGATTTATAATGTATTTCGTCGCGGGGCTGAACTTCAACCTCACGGCGGAGTATGTGTATCTGTCGATGTTCTTCTCCTTTGCCGTGCTCTGCCCGGATATGCAGGTGCTGCTTTTCTACATTATCCCCATAAAGATGAAGTATCTGGCATATGTCAACGCCGCGCTCTTTATTTACAGCGTCATTGCCACGCCGTTCCCTGCAAATCTCCTGCCCGTTGTTGCGGTGATCAACTTCTTCATCTTTTGCGGCGGGGAGCTTTTCTCTAAAATTCCTAAGCGTCCGAGCGCGAACACGGTGAATTTCCGCAAGGAGTCCGCGCGCATACGGCGCGAGCAGCAGGCGAATCTCTACACGCATAAATGCGCCGTCTGCGGACGCACGGATGCGGATCACCCGGAGCTTGAGTTTCGCTACTGCTCCAAGTGCGCGGGGTATCACTGCTTCTGCCAGGACCATATCTACAATCATATACATTTCACGGAGTGAAGTGCACGCTGCACAATACACCTGCGGTATCAGACGGATAGTATGTGCTGTGATTTCCCTAAAAATAATAGTATTATTTGCAGACTTGAACCGATTTTCTCTGCTTTTTTGGAAAATTGATTTCCGCTAAGCGGCGCATATTGTTGTGGATTTTTTCCTTGCCGTATGGTATAATGAAAAAACTTTTGATTATATATTTATAGAATAAGAGGTCATGACCGATGAGTGATTTTGAACAGAAGATATATGACGCGCTTGACGCGGCGGTGAAGGAGCTTTACGGCGTCGAAGCCGACGCGGACGCCCTGCTTGTCGAGATCCCGCGCGACACTAAGATGGGCGACTACGCCTCCAGCACCGCCATGCGCCTTGCCCGCGCGCTGCATAAAGCGCCCATGCTCATCGGTGAGGAGCTTGCCGCTGCACTGCGGGAGAAGCTGCCCGAGGCGGAGAGCATCACGGTCGCAAAGCCGGGCTTCATCAACTTCCGCCTCACGGGCGATGCGCTCTCCGGCGTGATAAACAAGGTGCTCGAAGCGGGGGAGAGCTACGGCAGGAACAGCTCCGGCAACGGTGAGCGCGTGCTTGTCGAGTGGGTGTCCGCCAATCCCACGGGTGATTTGCACTGCGGTCATGCGCGCAATGCCGCATGGGGCGACAGCCTTTGCCGCCTTATGGAGTTCAGCGGGTACGACGTTTTGCGCGAGTATTACGTCAATGATGCCGGCAACCAGATCGTTAAGCTCGGCGAATCCCTCGTCGCGCGGTACTTTGAGCATTTCGGGCGCGCGGCGGAGTATCCCCTGCCGGAGGACGGCTACCACGCAGAGGACGTGAAAAAAATTGCCGACGCGATCGCCGAGGAGGACGGGGATAAGTGGCTCACTGCCGACCCGGAGGAGCGCCTGCGCTATTTCATGCAGACCGGCAAGACCCGCGAGCTTGAGAAGATAAACCGCGACCTTGAGCTTTACCGCGTCAGAATGACCTCATGGATGCACGAGACGTTCTTCTATGAGAACGACAAAAAGCGCATCAATGACTGCCTTGCACTCATGGACAGCAAGGGGCTGCTGTACGAGAAGGACGGTGCGCTCTGGTTCAAGAGCACCGATTACGGCGACGAGAAGGATCGCGTCCTGCGCAAGAGCGACGGCACGCTCTCCTACCTCACCCCGGATATCGCCAACCACGTCTATAAGATAGAGCGTGGGTACAATAAGCTCGTCGACCTCTGGGGCGCGGATCACCACTCCTACGTTCTGCGCATGACGGCGGCGCTTGAGGCGCTGGGCTACCCCAAGGGGACGCTTTCGGTCGATCTCATCCAGATGGTGCGCATGGTCGATAACGGCGTGGAGGTCAAAATGTCCAAGCGCACAGGCAACGCCATCACCATCCGCGAGCTGTGCGAGGATGTCGGCGTGGATGCGGCGCGCTGGTTCTTCGCGTCGAAGGACATCTCCTCGCAGATGGACTTTGACATGAAGCAGGCGGTCGCCAAGGACAACAATAACCCCGTTTACTATGCGCAGTATGCCCATTCGCGCATGTGCTCCATCCTCCGCAACCCGGATATTCCCGCGTTCACGCCCGTCGCGGCGTATGACAGGCTCACGGACGAGAAGGAACTGCTGCTGATGAAGATGATGTCGGAGTTTCCGGGGCTTGTCGCCAAGGCGGCAAAGACCCGCAAGCCGAATATCGTCTCGGAATACATCATGAATCTTGTCAAGCTCTATCACAGCTATTATAACGTCGCGCGCGTGAACAACCCCGACGACACGGCGCTGACGAATCAGCGCGTGGGGCTCGTCATGGCGCTGCAAATAACGCTGCGCAATGCCCTTGACCTCCTCGGTGTCTCCGCGCCCGAATCAATGTAAAATACAACCGCCCGACTTGGTATGCTGCAAGTCGGGCAGTTTTTATAATCAAAAAAAATAATTAGATGGAGTTCTAAATACCCCTTGACATCTTACATATGTGTGGTATACTTTAAGCAGTTTAGATGATTATCTAAATGCTTACACAGTCTTATGGAAAAGGTGTGATATTTTTGGGGTTTCAGGAGACGTTTCGCGCGCTGGGCGATCCTGTCCGGCGCGAGATACTCACTATGCTGCGCGGCGGCAAGATGAGCGCGGGGGAGATAGCGGCGCATTTCGACATGACCGGCGCGACAATATCCTACCACCTGTCGCAGCTTAAAAAGGCGGGGCTTGTCACGGAGGAGCGCGAAAAAAACTTCATTTACTACCGTCTGAATGCCTCGGTTTTCGAGGAAGTAATACTGTGGCTGAACAGCTTTGGGGAGGGCAATGATGAAAATAAGTAAAAAGGAAATGATAGTTTCTGTGGTGCTGTGCCTGCTGCCGATAGTGCTGGGGATTTTCCTGTGGGACAAGCTGCCGGATAAGATACCGACGCACTTCGGCGTGAACGGCGAGGCGAACGGGTATTCGAGCAGGGGCTTTGCGGTGATTGGTCTGCCATGCGTGATGGCGGCGATCGACGCGCTGACGCTGTTCTTCCTGCGCAGTGACCCCAAGGCGGAGGGGCACAGCAAGGCGCTCTCGCGCATTATCTTGTGGCTTGTCCCCGGAATGAGCTGTGTGCTCACGCCGATGTGCATGTTCATCGCGCTGGGGAACAAGATAGATGTCGCGCTATATGGTCAGCTTTTTGTCGGCGTGCTGTTCATCGTGGTGGGGAACTACCTGCCGAAATGCAGCCCGAATTACACTATGGGCATTCGCATCTCGTGGACGCTCAACGATGAGGACAACTGGCGCTATACGCACCGCGTCGGCGGCTTCGTCTGGGTCATTGCGGGCTTTGCCGTGCTCATCAACTCCTTCTTCGGTAACTTTTGGGTCATGCTCGCGATACTTATAGCCGCGACGATAATCCCCATTGCCGCCTCGTACAGCTACCACCGCAAGCACAAGAGCGAATGATGGGATAGGCATAAAAATAGAACGGAATATACAGACACCCCTCCGACGAAGCCGGAGGGGTGTCAATTTTTGCCCCAATCCAACATTGACAAACGCAACATGGTACGATAGAATAACAAAAGGCAACAAAATGAGAACAATACACAGAAAGTTTACAAGATGAGGGGTTGACAAAAACAACAATGAGCGCCACGATTTTACAGACAGACAGACAGACAGACAGACAGACAGACAGACAGACAGACAGACAGAC
>CAVGKI010000081.1:0-8120 GCA_963629655.1 Butyricicoccaceae bacterium
ATATACGCGTGAACAGAAGAGGGAAATACGCAGATGTGCTCGTATCGCCGGAATATCTGGCAAATCTTCCGTTTGCCGTGCAGATATGCCGCCGTATGCGTGAGATCGCCATTGAAAACGCGGTGTTCGCATTTGTCGTGAAAACCATTCTGGTGTTTTTGAGCATAGTGGGCTGGTGCAGCATATGGTTTGCGATATTTATTGACACTGTCGCGGCTGTCGCAACGATACTCAACAGCATCCGCGTCACAAGCGAATCACTCATCAGCATGTTCATGTACAAGACAGGTCAGCGCTGAGAGCGGCAAGGGATAGCGGCAGATATGATATAAATTGCAGTGACCCCACACGGAATCGTGGTGACATAATACCGTGTGGGGCTTTGCTTTTTCATTTCAAACTTCGCATAATATCAATTTAACGAAGTTTGCACTTGATTTTTTAATATGGTTGACATATAATTATGCCCGTAATTATGTTACCGGGCAGATTGCTGTACCAGATAAGCAAATCCGGCTGCGGAGGTCTTTTATGAATCTTGATCAGATAAACGACATTCCCGATATTCTTATGGAGTTCCTTGAATATCATTCGACTGTGCGCGGTCATTCCGACCGCACCGTCTTTGCGTATTACACCGACCTGAAAATCCTTTTTCGTTATCTCAAACGCCGTCGGCATCTCGCTGCGCCCGAAGCTCCGTTTTGCGAGATCGACATTACAGATATCGACATAGATTTTATAAAATCCATAAAAATCGAGGAGCTTTACCGCTATCAGAGCTTTTCCCCCGAGGGCAGCGCTCCCCTCTCCGCCGCAAGCCGCTGCCGCAGAACCTCGTCGGTCAAGTCGTTCTTCAACTATCTCACGACCAAGCGTCATTTGCTGGAAATAAATATATGTCAAGAGCTGGATATGCCCAAGCGTCAGGCTTCGCTGCCAAAATACCTTGAGGAATCCGAATGCGAGCGTCTGCTAGCCGCGTGCGAGGGCAAATTTGAATATCGGGATTATGCGATTTTGATGCTGTTTCTCTCATGCGGTCTGCGCGTGTCTGAGCTTGTGTCGCTCAATCTCACGGACGTATACGACGACCATGTGCGCGTTATCGGCAAGGGCAACAAGGAGCGCGTGGTGTTCTTTGCCGACGGCTGCCGAGAGGCGCTTGATGACTATCTCGCCGTGCGCAACACCGGCAAAATACGCGATGAGGACAGAAACGCGCTGTTTATAAGCAGCGTCAACCGCCGCATTACAAGCCGCGGTGTCGAGCAGATGGTGGACAAAAAGCTCCTTATGGCGGGTCTGGATGCCTCGCGCTACTCGCCGCACAAGCTGCGCCACACGGCGGCGACGCTCATGCTGCAAAACGGCGTTGACACGCGCGCCCTGCAGGAGGTGCTCGGACACAGCAGCCTCAATACCACGCAGATATATACCCACCTCGACAATGCCCAGCTTCACGAGGCAGCAATGGCAAACCCGATAGGAAGAAAGAAAAAATCCGAGGTCGATACAGACACCGAAAAAGAAATCCCTTGAGGCACTCTCTCAAGGGATTTCTTTTTCCGTTATCGGCAATGCACTTCCAATGTCAAACAGCGGCAGCTCCGTCAAACACACGGCGCTCACGCCGCGCTCGGCGAGAAACGCCGATATGCGCGCCCTGTCAGGGTGCGCGGCGAACGTTCCTGTGAACGCCACGGTATCTTCGGCAAGCTTGAAGCCCGCGCCGCCGAGAAGACCGTATTCAAACCCGTCAAGCGTGACGTACCCCGGCGCGATCTCCAGTACGTCCAGCCCGATGCCGCGCGCCGCGCGGGCGATCCCCGCGTCCTGCGTGATAACAGAGCGCTCATTCACAATGAGCACGGAGCATTTGACGTAGCCCTGCCGCACGGGAGCGCCGCGCATTCCGCAAGCGGCGGCAAGATATTCCGTCACCGGCGCATACGACGCCTTGGGGTTATATATAAACGCACTGCCGAGCGCGGCAATGTTAAGCCGGGCATCGCGCGGGTATGCCGCCGACTGCACAATATCCGCAATATGCACCCGCGCCCCAAGCGCGGCAAGCCGCGCGGCAAAAGCGCTCCCCCACAGATACGGGGCAAGCCATATCTCCTCCCCTCCCGCATGGAAAACGGACAAATCCGCATGACCGCTCAAACGCCCGTCCACATCCGGATTATCAGGAACAAAAATCGGTTCAATACCGAACTTTTTCAGCGGTTTTTCTAATAAATATGCATATTTTGCACCGATTACAACTCTCTCCGCCCGCTTTGGGAGGTTTGCGCGCAGAACGAAATCAGCCATTTTTGCCAAGCGTGGCGCGCACAGCCTCGCGCACGTTGTTCACGGGTATGAGCGTCATGCCGTCAAAGCTCTTCACCTCGCCGCGCACGTGCGCCGGAATGACGCAGCGCTTGAAGCCAAGGCGTGATATTTCCGTCAGGCGCTGATTGAGCGCGCTGACGGAGCGTATTTCCCCGGACAGCCCGACCTCGCCTATCGCGGCGAGGTCTGCGCCGAGAGGACGGTCAAGATAGCTGGAGGCAATGGCGAGGATGGTGGCAAGGTCGGCGGCAGGCTCATCAAGGAACAGCCCGCCGATAACGTTAATATACGAATCGCAGTTTGACACCGGCAGCCCCCCGCGCTTTTCCAGCACCGCCAGCAGCATCGCCGCGCGGTTATAGTCAATGCCGTTGCTGCGGCGCGCCGCGTTGTACCCTGATGGGCACAGCAGCGCCTGAACCTCTGCAAGTATCGGTCGTGTCCCCTCGACGACGCAGGCGACGCACGTGCCGGGGCTGTTGTCCGGACGGCCGGAAAGCAGCATCTCCGACGGGTTTTCCACACATTTCAGCCCGTTGTCTATCATTTCAAACACGCCTATCTCGTTCGTCGAGCCGAAGCGGTTTTTCGCCGCGCGCAGAATGCGGAAGCTCGTGCTGCGCTCGCCCTCAAAATAGAGCACACAGTCAACCATGTGCTCCAGCACCTTGGGTCCGGCAATGCTGCCCTCCTTGTTGATATGCCCGACGACGAAAACCGTCAAGCCCTTTTCCTTTGTCATGCGCATAAGGCGCATGGTGCACTCGCGCACCTGCGTGATGCTGCCGGGGGCGGAGCTTATATCCGCGTCGGACACGGTCTGAATAGAGTCGATGATAACGACCTCCGGCTTCACCTCATCGACGCAGGCGATAATGCTGTCGACATCCGTCTCTGCCAGCACGTAAATATCCCCGCCGTCAACGCCTAGCCGCACGGCGCGCAGCTTTAGCTGGCGCTCGCTCTCCTCGCCGGTGATATAGAGTATGCGCTTACCGCTTACCCTGCCGCACATTTGCAGCAGCAGCGTCGATTTGCCGATACCCGGCGCGCCGCCGACAAGCACCAGCGCCCCGACGACCGCGCCGCCGCCGAGCACGCGGTCAAACTCCGAAATGCCGGTGGAAAAGCGTATCTCCGCCGTCATGTCCAGCTCGGATATTTTCTTTGCGCTTGCTATCGGACGCATTGCGCGCGCGGCGGCTTTCCCGCGCGCGCCGGGCGCGTCGAGCTTTACCTCCGCAAGCGTGTTCCACGCGCCGCAGGCGGGGCATTTGCCCGCCCAGTTCGCCGTCTCATTGCCGCATTCCGAGCAGCAGTATACTGTCTTTTGTTTGGCTGCCATAGTCGCTCCTCGTGTTTATGTATCTATTTATGTATATTGGGTATGCCGAGCCGAATTTTCAAACTGAATGAACGACGCCATCAGCACGGTCGAAAGCGCCGTCTGATAGCGGCTGTCCGTAAGCTTTGTCACATCGGAATGGTTTGAGACAAAGCCGCATTCGACAAGTATTGCCGGACAATCGACGTTTGAGAGGATATACAGCTCGTTTTTGTCCGGCTCGGCGACGCGCCTGTTCTGCGGGTCGAGCGCGGAGATAAGATTCTGATGCATGAGCTTGCCGAAGCTCTCGCTCTTGCCGTTGGCGGAATAGAGCACCTGCGCGCCGCTGGGCTGCGCCGTGGGGTAGCAGTTTTGGTGTATGCTCAGCAGCACCGGGTTCGGCGTGGCTTTGACCACATCCGTGCGGTAGACAAGCTCCTCATGCTCGCTGTATGTCAGGGCGTTGGCGGCGCGGCTCTCGTCGTCCGTGCGCGTCATGACCGTGCGCTGTCCGCAGAAAGCCGAGACGGCTTGCAGCCTCAGCGCGATTGCAAGGTTTATGTCGCTCTCCCTTGAGCCGTCCGCGCCCGTTGCGCCGCCGTCAATGCCGCCGTGCCCCGCGTCTATCACAAGGGTGTATTTGTCGCTCTGCGTATCGGCAGTCACGCTCTTCGTGCGGTCAAGGTTCACCGCGAACGCCGAGAGCGCGACGAACACCGCCAGCGCCGTCACCGCGCCGATAATCTGCTTCTTGCTGACAACCAAATAGGATTTGGACATTCATTCACCTCATTATATATGCTCGCACGGCTTTAGTCAAACAAAATGCCGCTCAAAGCAGAATGCATATAAGCCCGCCGCTCCCCTCGTTTATTATCCGCTGCAGCGTCTCGCGCAGCTTCGTCTTTGCGCTCTCCGGCAGTCCCTCTATCTTGCTCGTCAAGCCCTCCTCCGCAATGTCGTAGAGCGACTTGCCGAAAATATTCGACTGCCAGATACGGTTGACATCTCCGTCAAAGCCCTGCAAGAGGAAGTTGATAATATCCTCGGACGCGCTCTCGCCGCCTATCGCGGGGGTGACCTCCGTCTCTATATTTGTCATCAGCATATGTATTGCCGGGGCATTCGCCTTTAGCTTCACGCTGTACTTCCCGCCCTGACGCACAATCTGCGGCTCTTCCAGCTGCATCTGCCCCGAATACGGCATCACAACGCCGTAGCCCTTCGTGCGCACATCCTCCAGCGCGGTGCGCAGCTTGTCGTAGTCGAGCTTTACCGCGCTCATCTCTGCAAGCGTGGCGATGAGATCGCCGTCGTTCTTGACCTCAATGCCCGTCTGCTCGCTGACGGTTTTGTAATACAGCGCTCTGGGCAGCTCCACCGTCACGCCTATCGCGCCGGTGCCGAGGTCGCGCCGGTCTATCCTCACGCTGCTGATGTTCTCCTGCTCTGCCAGTTTATCCGCCGCAAGAGAGCAGTCCTTTATCTTCTCCGCCCCCTCGGCGCACTCGCATATTCTTTCATACATCTCGGTCTTGAGTGCATTATCGTCCGGCAGCGCGTCCAGCCACTCCGGCAGATAAAAGCCGATGGACTTTAGCGGGAACTCCTCAAGCACGGAACCGATGATCTCCGCAATGCCGCTCTCGTCCAGCTCAAGACAGTTTACACAGATGCATCTGACGTTATACTGCTCGGAAATATCCGCGGCGAGAGTCTGCGCCGTCTCCGACTGCGGTTCGGTGCTGTTGAGCAGCACGACAAAGGGCTTGCCGATGGCTTGCAGCTCGGCAATGACGCGCGCCTCCGGCGCAGCGTACCGCTCGCGCGGAATGTCGCATATGCTGCCGTCGCAGGTGACGACAATGCCGATGGTCGAGTGCTCGGCAATGACCTTGTATGTCCCCTTTTCCGCCGCCTCCGTGAGCGTCACCTCATGGTCGAACCACGGCGTCGTGACAAGGCGCTCCACCCCGTCCTCGAACTGTCCCGCCGCGCCCTCGACCATATAGCCGACGCAGTCCACAAGGCGGACGGAGACCTCCGTGCTCTCGTCAATGCTCACCGTCACGGCATCCTCCGGGACGAACTTCGGCTCTGCCGTCATTATTGTCTTGCCCGAGCCGCTCTGCGGCAGCTCATCCTTTGCGCGCTCGCGCATATAGGTGTTGTCAATCTGCGGTATGACAAGCGTCTCCATAAAGCGCTTGATGAATGTGGATTTCCCCGTGCGCACAGGTCCCACAACGCCGAGCATGAAAGCTCCGTTCGTCCGCGCCGCTATATCCCGATATATGTTGGTATCAGTCATAATAATCCTCCATAAAGCCTCCGCTCTCATGTTCTCGTTTGTACGAGTCTATGAGAGCGGAGAGAGGATTATGCAGCGCCGTATGCGCTATATGAATGATATTACCTGCCTGTGTGCTTTAGATACGCGAAACTCCACGTCCGCAAATTCCGCGCGCAGACGTTCCGCCAGCACGGGGATAACGGGGTTTTCGGTGCAGAAGTGGTCGCCGTCGATGAGGTTTATGCCAAGCTCCTTTGCCTCAAGGAAGTGATGATATTTTATGTCCGCTGTGACATAGGTATCACAGCCCTTTTCAAACGCCGTGCACACGCTCTCGCCGCCAGCGCCGCCCATAACGGCGACACGGTGCACCGCGCGCCCCGCGTCGTAATAGCGCAGCCCGTTTGTGCTGAGCGCCGCCTTGCACCGCGCGAGAAAAGCGCCGAGCGGCAGCGCCTCCGGCAGAGCGCCTATGCGCCCGCAGCCGTCCGCATCCAGCGCGCCCTCGCACTGCACACCGAGGCGCGCGATAAGCACGTCATTCACGCCGCCCTCGGCAATGTCGAGGTTCGTGTGCATGGATATGACGGCAATGCCGCGCTCGGCAAGGCGCAGAAGCTTTTCGTCGCTTATGCACTTGACGGGCGTGAATATGAGCGGATGGTGCGATATTATAAGCTCCGCGCAGCACTCCGCCGCCTCGTCGATGACCTCCGCAGTAACATCCAGCGCAAGCAGCGCGCATTTGACCGGCGCGCCGAGCCGCCCAAGCTGAAAGCCGGAGTTGTCAAAGCCCATTTGCAGCTCCGGCGGCGCAAGCTCCTTCAAAAAACCGTATATTTCACCGACTGTCCGCATTTTGCATATCCTCCCGCATTTTATAAAGCTCGTTCAATATCTCCTCGTTCAGCGCCCTGCGCCCTATCGCGCGCTTTGCCCTGCCCATGCCGCCTATCGCCTTTTCAAAGCGGCATATGAGCGCGTCGAGCTGCGCGGGAAAAAGCGGATGCGTGCGCACGAGCGGGTAGCACCCGGCAAAAAGCTCCGCATCGCACAGCCTTGTCTCTCCGCCGAAGCGCGCCGTGAAAAGCTGATACGTCTCTCCCGCGTCGCGCAGCAGGTGCTCCTGCTCGATGGCAAAGCCGTTGTTGACCAGCCAGTAGCGCAGTATCTCCGCCTTTGTCATAGGCTGCAATATCAAAAGATAGCGCGCATCCATGCACCACTCCGCGCGGTCGAGTATGCCGCAGACGGTGTCCCCGCCCATGCCGGCAATGACGATGGTGTCCACCGCGTCCGGCGCGATGCCGTCCAGCCCGTCGCAGAGGGTGAAGCGTATCCGCCCCTCCACCTGCGCCTCCCGCGCCGACGCGACCGCGCACGAGAGCGGGTCGGGGCGCAGGTCGGAGGCAATGATATTCCCCTCATACCCGTGCCTTGCCATATACACGGGCAGATACCCGTGATCCGTCCCAACGTCGGCAAAGCCCACGCCGTCGGGGATAAGCGAGGAAATAAGCTCAAGTCGTTTGTTCATACCAAATCGTAAAACCGTATAAATAAAGGGCGCGTCACAGCGCGCCCTTTTGATGCATCAACTTAAAGCGTTTCGAGATATGCCTTGAGGCTGACAAGGAACTCATCAGGGTCAACACCGTGGGCGGCACATGCCTGCTCAAGCGTCTCACCGCTGGCAAGGGCGCAGCCCATGCAGTGCATACCGATGGCTTGAAAAGCGGGCATAGCCTCCGGGCAACTGTCAACGATCTGGGAAATCAATGTTTCTCTGGTAATTTCCATAATGTTCACCTTTCAAAAAATAATAAAATTGGGACGCCGGAGCGCCCCAATTCCTTACAGGCGATTACGCCTGCTCTCTCATCTTAGCAAAGCACTCGCTGCAGTAAACGGGGCGATCGGACTTGGGCTCAAAAGGAACCTTTGCCTCACCGCCGCAAGCGGCGCAGGTAGCGGTAAAGAACTCACGCGGACCACGGGCAGCGTTCTTGCGAGCGTCACGGCAAGCCTTGCAGCGCTGGGGCTCGTTCTGGAAGCCGCGCTCTGCATAGAACTCCTGCTCACCGGCGGTGAAAACGAACTCGTTACCACACTCTTTGCAAACTAAAGTCTTGTCTTCGTACATGATTTTACCCTCTCTTT
>CAVGKI010000082.1:0-7996 GCA_963629655.1 Butyricicoccaceae bacterium
GCTGAGTATTCTGCTCGGGCTTATCCCGTCGCTGCTGTGTATTACGCTTCATGAGCTCAATCACGGGCTCGTCGCCTATAAGCTCGGCGACGACACGGCAAAGCGCGCGGGACGGCTCACGCTCAACCCAATCAAGCATCTTGACCCTATGGGGCTTTTGATGATGCTCGTGTTCCATGTCGGCTGGGCGAAGCCCGTGCCGGTGAATATGTTCCGCTTCAAAAACCCGAAGCGCGGCATGGCGATAACCGCCCTTGCAGGACCTGTGAGCAATATTATTATTGCTGTGGTGTTCATGTTTTTCTACGGTATGGCGTATATCCCGCTCGGCACGTCCGATGTCGGCGGCTATTTTCTCACGATGCTCCAGCTCACGGCGTATATCAGCCTTGGGCTTGCGATATTCAACCTTATCCCCATCTCGCCGCTCGACGGGTCAAAGGTGCTCTTCTCGTTTATGAGCGATGAGCGATACTATAAGCTCATGCGCTATGAGAAGTACGGCGCGCTTATCATGTTTGCGCTTGTCGCGACGGGCGTGCTCGGTCGTCCCTTGTCCGCCGCTATCGACTGGGCGTTTTCCGCGCTGCTGCCCATCGCGCAGGGCGGGTGCGACCTTGTGTATTATTTATTCTATAAGTGAGCGTTTAATGGAAAATCCCAGCTTTCATCTTGAGGGCATTGTCAGGGAAAAGGACGAGCTTCAGGACTTTGAAGGTCCGCTCAGTCTTATTCTGATGCTGCTCTCCAAAAACAAAATCGAGATACGCGACATTAAGATTGCCGACATACTTGACCAGTATCTTGCCTATCTGGCGGAGATGGAGAGCATGGATCTGGAGATCGCGAGCGAGTTTATCCAGATGGCGGCGCATCTGCTGTATATAAAAACCAGAACGCTTCTGACGACCGAGGAAGAGGTGTCGGAGCTGGAGGTGCTCATCGCGTCGCTGGAGCAGCTCAAGGCGCGCGATGCGCTTGCCGCGGTGCAGAGAGTAACGCCGGAGCTGAAAAAAGCGTCGGAGCTTGGTCTGCTGTATTATGCGAAAATGCCGGAGCCTCTGCCCAAGCCCTCGGCTGAATACACATATAAGCATGAGCCGGCAGACCTGCTGCGCGCGCTGCACGCGATATACTCGCGCGGGGTCAAAGCCCCGGAGACGGAGCTGCTTGCCGGCGCAATCCCGCACAGGATAATATACAGCGTCAAGGACAAGAGCCGCCAGATACTCGACCTGCTGCGCACGGGTGATGTCACGCTAAATGAGCTTTACAAGACCTGCAAAACGCGCTCGGAGGTCGTCGCGGCGTTCGTGTCGGTGCTGGAGCTGTGCAGCATGGGCAGCGTGTCCGTCACAAGGCAGGACGGCGACTATGAGCTGCGCTTCACCGGCGGCGATGTCGATGAAATAATTGAAAAGATAATTGAGTGATTTTGAGTAATATGTTTGATATTTCTTCTGCAATTGAGGCTATACTTTTTGCGGCGGGGGAGAGCGTGCCTGTCGCGCGGCTGTCGCTGATACTGGAAGCGACCGAGGGCGAGATCGACTATGCCGCAACCGCGCTTGCCGAAAAATACGAGCGCGAGGGGCGCGGCATGCGTGTTCTCCGTCTCGGTGACAAGCTGCAGATGTGCTCCGCGCCGGAGTATGCGCCGTATATCACCAAGGTGCTCGAGCAGCGCACCCCGCCCAAGCTCAGCCAGTCCGCGCTTGAGGCGCTTGCAATCGTGGCGTATTTTCAGCCCGTTACAAGGGCGTATATCGATCAGGTGCGCGGCGTGGACAGCTCGTATACCGTGAGCGTTTTGCAGCAGCGCGGGCTTATCGAGCCCTGCGGAAAGCTTGACGCGCCGGGGCGTCCCGCACTGTTCGGCACGACGGACGTGTTTTTGCGCACGATGGGGATAAGCGAGCTTTCACAGCTTCCGCCTCTGCCGGATATGACGAGCGGCGAGGGTATAGAGAAGCTTCAAAACGCGATAGACGAGCTTCAAAACAAAGACCCGCAGCAAATAAGCTTTAACGATATTGCCGAGGAGACGGCAAAGGAGTGATGTAATTGCTTGCCCTGAAGATCATCGGCATAATTGCCGCGATAATCGCGCTGATTATGCTTATCCCCGTCGGCGCAGACATCGCCTATGAGGGGGGACGGTTCACCCTCTCGGCAAAGGTGTGCGGCGTGCTGCTTCAGCTCTTCCCGCGCCCGGAGAGGGACGAGAGCGCCCCAAAGGAGGAGAAAAAGCCCAAGGAAGAAAAAAAGCCGGAGCAGGAAAAGGCGGAGGGCGAGCAGCCGGAAAAGCCGAAGAAGAAGCTCAAGCTCAGCTTCAATAAGGAAGAGATATTTTTGCTCGTCAAAAAGGTGCTCATGCACTTTGGACGCTTCGGCAGAAAATTCAGGGTCGATCGCTTCCTGCTGCACTACACTGCAGCGGGGGACGACCCGTATTACACTGCGGTCACGTTCGGAGATGTCAATGCTGCGCTCTCGGCGCTCGCGCCCATCTGTGCGCAGCGCTTTGACGTGAAGGACTGCGACGTGCGCACGGATATCGACTTCACTAAGGAGGAGATGGAGCTTGACTTCGGTCTTGCATTCAGCATCCGCATCGGCGCGTTCTTCGCGCTGGGGCTCGGCATTGTCAACAGCGCTATCGGTATACTCATCAAAAGCAAGTTGCGTCTGCTCCGCGAAAAGCGCGCGGCGGTCAGAAAACAGGCAAACGATGGCGGCAACGTCATTGATATAGAAATAGCCAAAGACACAGAAGAAGAAAATAATATACAGGAAGAGGAAAGGATAGATTAAAAATGGATAACAACCCTATCAGCCAGCTCATGCAGACCACTATGGACAACGTTAAGAACGTTCTCAAGGTCGACACCGTTGTCGGCGACCCGATAATCACGCCCGACGGCATCACGCTCGTCCCCATTTCAAAGATAAGCCTCGGCTTCGGCGGCGGCGGGGTGGAATTCGGCGCGAAGAAGGAGGGCGACGACCGCCCCTACGGCGGCGGCAACGCCACCGGCGTGAAGATAGAGCCGATAGGCTTCCTCGTCATCAAGGAGGGCACGGTGAGAATGATAAACATCACGCCGCCCGCCAACACCACCGTTGACAGGATAATCGACCTTGTGCCGCAGGTCATGGATCGCGTGGACAATTTCATCGACAAGCACAACGGCAAGTAATAAAACTTCTCTGTAATAAAACCTTACTGTTTGTCAATAATAAGCACTGCCCATATCATAAAGGGTGGTGCATATTATTAGAATGACAAAAAATACGGCGCGGGCAATGGCTGCCGCGGTGCTCATGCTCGCGGTGCTGTGCGCGCTGTGCAAAAGCGATGCCGAGGCGCTCTCCGCACCGGCGGTGAGCGCGAAGAGCGCCATAGTCACGTCAGGCGGCTGCGTGCTCTATGAAAAGAACTCCAATCTGCGTCTGCCGATGGCGAGCACGACAAAAATCATGACCGCCATCATCGCGATAGAGAGCTGCCCATTGGACGAGCAGATTGAGATAACGCGCGAGCAGTGCAATGTCGAGGGCTCATCGATGTATCTAAAGCCCGGCGAGCGCCGCACCGTGCGCGAGCTTGTGACGGGGCTGCTGCTCGTGTCGGGCAACGACGCGGCGCAGGCGCTGGCGTGCCATATCTCCGGCGACTGCGCGCGCTTTGCCGCGCGCATGAACGAGAAGGCGCGCGAGCTCGGCATGACGGACACGCACTTTACAAATCCGCACGGGCTCAGCGACAGCGGGCACTATTCCACGGCGCGCGACCTCGCGCGGCTTATGGAATACTGCATGGATAACGCCCTCTTTGCCGAGCTTGACGGCATGCCGAGCGCGTCGGTGGGCGGGACGCTGCTTGTCAACCACAACCGCCTGCTGCGCTCATATCCGGGCTGCATCGGCGGGAAAACCGGCTTCACCGAGGCGGCGGGGCGCTGTCTCGTGTCCTGCTGCGAGAGGGACGGGGCGCGCGTCGTGTGCGTCACGCTCTCCGCGCCGGACGACTGGAACGACCATGCCGCGCTCTACGACTGGGCGTATTCATACTGCGCACAGCGCAGCATAACGGACGGCTTGAGCTTTGCCGTGCCGGTCGTGTCCGGCGAGCGGCGCTGGGCGTATCTCGTGCCGGAGAAGGAGCTGAGCCTGCTGCTGCCGCCGGAAAAGGAAATCATGCTCACGGCGGAGCTGCCGTGGTTCGAGTTCGCGCCCGTTTCGGCGGGGCAGCGGGACGGCAGGGTCACGGCTTTTGTTGACGGGGAGAGGATCGCGGAGTATTATCTTGTGTACGGCGAGGATATTGCCGCACAAACGTGAAATAAGGTGAACGGTAACACATGGCGGAACGGCTGCAAAAGATAATATCGGCGGCGGGGCTGATGTCCCGCCGCGCGGCGGAGGAATGCATTTCAGCGGGGCGCGTCACGGTGAACGGGCGCGCGGCGTCGCTCGGCGACAGGGCGGACGCGGCGCTCGACAGTATACTTGTTGACGGCAAGCCCCTGCCGCGCCGGACGGAGCGCACATACATAATGCTCAACAAGCCGCGCGGCTATGTCACCACGATGAGCGACGAGAAGGGGCGGCATAACGTGACGGAGCTTGTGCGCGGCTTGGGGCGCATTTACCCTGTCGGGCGGCTGGATATGTACTCCGAGGGGCTGCTTATAATGACGGACGACGGGGAGTTTGCAAATACCCTCATGCACCCGTCGCATAACTTCAAAAAAACATACCGCACGTGGGTACAGGGCGAGGACGTGGGACTCGCGGTTGAGTATCTGCGGGGCGAGCTTGATATAGGCGATTGCATCGTGCGTGCGGAGAGCGTTGATATAGAGCGGCTAATACCCGGCGGCGCGGTGCTGCTGATAACCGTCGGCGAGGGGCGCAACCGGCAGGTGAGGCGAATGTGCGCCTGCTGCGGTCTGCGCGTGACGCGCCTTGTGCGCATCAGCGAGGGCAGTCTTGAGCTGGGAGCACTGCCCTGCGGCAAGTGGCGGCATCTGACGGAAGAGGAAATACGAAGCGTTACGGATAATAATGGAGCATACGAAGAATGATTTGTGACAGAGCGAAGCTTGTGGTTATAGGCGGGGGACCCGCAGGCATGATGTGCGCCTACACGGCGGCGAGCCGCGGCACGGACACGATACTGCTCGAGCCGAACCGACAGCTCGGGCGCAAGCTGCGCATAACCGGCAAGGGGCGCTGCAACATAACCAACAACTGCGACATAAAGGAGTTTATGCGCAATATCCCCGGCGACGGGCGCTTCCTCTACGGCGCGGTGAACCGTATGCCGCCGGAGGCGGTCATGGCATTCTTCGAGGGGCACGGACTGCCCGTCAAGACGGAGCGCGGCAATCGCGTTTTCCCCGTCTCCGACAACGCAAACGACGTTGCCGGCACTATGGCAAAGCTCTGCGAGCGCGCCGGTGTGCGCGTCATACATACAAAGGCGCTGCGCCTTAATATCGAAAACGGCGCGGTCACGGGCGTGGTGACGGAGGCGGGAATGATCGCCTGCCGCGCCGCGTGCGTGTGCACGGGCGGACTGTCCTACCCGCTCACCGGCTCTACCGGCGACGGCTATGGCTTTGCCCGCGCGGCGGGGCATAGCGTGAGCACACTTCGCCCCGCGCTCGTCCCGCTTGAAAGTCCGGACGAATACTGCGCGGAGATGCAGGGCTTCTCGCTGAAAAATGTGGCGCTGTCGGTGCTTGAGGACGATAAACTCATATTTAAGGAGCAGGGCGAAATGCTCTTCACGCACTTCGGCGTGTCGGGACCGCTCGTGCTGTCGGCAAGCTCGCGTATGCGCCGCTTCGGCGAGGCGGAGTACAGGCTGGAAATAGACCTCAAGCCCGCGCTGGACGAGAAGAAGCTGGACGCGCGGCTGCTGCGCGATTTCGAGAAGTATTCAAACCGCGAGTTCAAAAACGCGCTGTGCGACCTTGCGGGAGTCAAGATGATCCCCGTGCTCGTGCACCTTTCGGGCATACCTGAGGACGAGAAGGTCAACAGCATCACGCGCGAGCAGAGAGCGCGCCTTTTGAGGCTTTTCAAGGCGTTTCCCGTCCGCGTGAGCGCCCCGCGCCCCATTGACGAGGCGATCGTCACCTCCGGCGGCGTGTGCACAAAGGAGATAAACCCGCGCACGATGGAGTCCAAGCTCGTCTCCGGGCTGTATTTTGCCGGAGAGGTGCTCGACGTGGACGGCTACACGGGCGGCTTTAATTTGCAGATTGCATGGGCGACGGGCTTCGTCGCCGGAAGCGCAGTATAACATTGGAGGAAAGACGAAATGAACGGACATTACGCAGTTGCGATAGACGGACCGAGCGGCGCGGGGAAGAGCACCATTGCCCGCGCGGCGGCAAAGCGCTTCGGCTTTATCTATGTCGATACCGGCGCGACATACCGCACGGTGGGGCTTGCCGCATACCGCGCCGGCGCTGACCGGCGCAGTGAGAGCGCCGTTTCGGCGCTGCTGCCGCAGCTGGAGATTGCCATGCGCTATAACGCCGCCGGGGAACAGCATATGTACCTCAACGGCGAGGATGTCTCCGCGCTCATCCGCGAGCCGGAAATCTCCATCTGCGCGTCCGACGTCGCGGCGCTGCCCGCCGTGCGCGCGTTTTTGCTGGAGCTTCAGCGCCGTATGGCGCACGAGAACAGCGTCATAATGGACGGGCGCGACATCGGCACGGTCGTTTTGCCGGACGCGGAGGTGAAGATATTCCTCACCGCGAGCGCCGAGGCTCGCGCACGCCGCCGCCTGCTGGAGCTGGAGCAAAAGGGAATGCGGCAGAGCTTTGAAGAGGTGCTGCGCGACATAGAGTACCGCGACGAGCAGGACAGCCACCGCGCCGCCGCACCGCTGAAAAAGGCGGAGGACGCAGTAGCCGTCGATACGAGCGAGCTGAATTTTGAAGAGAGCCTTGACTGCGTTTCCAAGATAATAGGGCAGAGGCTCGGCATTGATACGGAGGAAAAGTGATGCGTGAATTGCGTTTGGCAGAGAGCGCCGGGTTCTGCTTCGGCGTGCAGCGCTCCGTGGAGCTGGCGGAAAAGCTGATGGCGGAGCAGGGGAGCTGCTGCAGCCTCGGCGAGCTTATACATAATGAGGACGTGGTGGAGCGCCTTAAAGCGCAGGGGCTGCGCGTGATAGAATCGCCGGAGGAGGCAACGGAGGGGGAGCATGTGCTCATCCGCGCGCACGGCGTTGCCAAAAACGTGTATGACCGCCTTGCCGCGCGCGGCGCGATAGTCACGGACGCAAGCTGCCCCAAGGTGAAGGCGATACACACCATCGTCAGCCGCGCGAGCGCCGAGGGGCGCTTCGTCATCATCATCGGTATGCGCAGACACCCGGAGGTCGAGGGCATATGCGGCTGGTGCGGAGAGCACGCGGTTTTTGAAAATTCGCGGGAATTGGCGCGCTGGCTGGACGAAAATGAGCCCTACTGGACAAAAGCGATAACTGTGGTGGTGCAAACAACGCAGACGCGCAGTAATTTTAACGAATGTTGCGATATCATAAAAAAAAGGTGTACAAACACGAAAATATCTGATACAATATGTTCTGCTACGTTCACGCGACAGGAAGAAGCCGCAAGGCTTGCCGCTGAATGTGACGCGATGGTCGTCATCGGCGGGAAGCACAGTGCAAACAGTGTGCATCTTGCGCAGATATGCGCGGAGAACTGCGCCAATGTCCAGTTTATAGAACGGCTGGACGAGCTTGATACCGGCGCTCTCCGCTCGGCTGACACTGTCGGGCTCACGGCAGGGGCATCCACGCCCGCGTGGATAATTAAGGAGGTAAGAAACAAAATGTCTGACGAAATCAAAGTTGAAGAAACCAAGCTTGAGAATGAAAAGTCCTTTGACGAAATGTTGGAGGAAACTCTCAAAACTATATATAACGGAGATAAGGTAACAGGTACTGTCGTCGCTATAACCG
>CAVGKI010000083.1:0-7901 GCA_963629655.1 Butyricicoccaceae bacterium
GGACGCTTACTTACGCCTGCCGTTGTGTGGCGCTCTACGGGTACTTATGTACCAGAGACAGGATAATTTAGGGTAACACCGCATACTGCGGCGGCGGCATCTGCCGGATAATTTGTGCTCTGATTTAGTCACTTTTTCTTGAAATACACAAAGTATTCCTGCGAAAAAGTGCCGTCATCAGAACTCAAATTCTCTCGCCATCTATCCTTGCCGCAGTATGCGGTGTTGCCCTAGATTTTATTGATTTGCAACTTTTTTTGCAGGATTCGCAAAAAACCACACCGCCGTGCTTGACAAAACGCAAGCACGGCGGTATATGCATCACACGGAGAAAAGCAGCTCCGTAAACGTGGGGTACGGCCAGTATTTTGTTGCGGTGAGCAGCTCCAGCTTGTCCACGACCGCGCGCACGGCGGCGGTCTTTTTCTCCACCTGATTGTGGTAATAGTCGAGCAGCTCCTCCGATGAAGCGTTGGGGTTGACCGTCTCTATCGCGGTTTTCAGCTCCACGGTCTTTTCAAGCAGCTCATCATTGAGTATGCACAGCGCGTTGACGAGCGAGGTTTCCACCTTGTGTGTTGCGCCGGGAATGGCGGCGTATTTTGCCGCCATGGTGCTGCACAGCTTGTTTTCATACTCGGACACGGCGTTGATTATCCCGTGCTGCACGATGTCCACCAGCGTCGCCGCCTCGATGTGTATCACCTTGCAATATTTCTCAATATGTATGTCATGGCGCGACATTATCTCCTCATACGTGTACACGCCCTGACGGGTCAAAAGCTCGATATTCTTCGGCATTATATACGTCGGCAGCGCCTCGGCAGTGTTGCGGAGATTGGCAAGCCCGCGCCGCTCCGCCTCGGCGAGCCACGCCTTGTCATATCCGTTGCCGTCGAAAACTATGCGGCGGTGCTCGGTGAATGCCTTTTTTATCAGGCTGTGCAGCGCGCTGTTGAAGTCTGCCGCGCCCTCCAGCTCCGTCGAGAAGCGGGCAAGCTCGTCCGCCATGATGGCGTTGAGCACGGTGACGGGACCGGCAATAGATTGGCTCGACCCTGCCATGCGGAACTCAAACTTGTTGCCGGTGAACGCGAGGGGCGAGGTGCGGTTGCGGTCGGTGGTGTCCTGCGGGATGGCGGGCAGCACGTCCACGCCGATGCGCAGCGTGCGGTGCTCAGGCTGCAAATAGCCGCGCTCGTCGATTATCGCGTCGATTATCCCCTCAAGCTCCGCGCCGAGGAACACGGACACAATGGCGGGCGGCGCTTCCTGCGCGCCGAGGCGGTGGTCATTGCCCGCAAATGAGACCGAACAGCGCAAAAGCTCCTGATACTCGTCCACGCCCTTGACGAATGCCGCGAGGAAGAGCAAAAACGCGGCGTTCTGACCGGGGGTCTTGCCGGGGGAAAAGAGATTTGCCCCCGTGTTCGTGGCGAGCGACCAGTTGATATGCTTGCCCGAGCCGTTCACGCCCGCGAACGGCTTTTCATGCAGCAGGCACACCATGCCATGCCGCTCCGCCACCTTTTTCATCGTCTCCATGACGAGCTGGTTCTGATCGCTGGCGGTGTTGGCATCGGTGTATATGGGCGCCATCTCGTGCTGCGCGGGCGCAACCTCGTTGTGCTTCGTCTTTGACAGCACGCCGAGCCGCCACAGCTCCTCGTCCAAATCGCGCATATACTCCGCCACGCGCGGGCGGATAACGCCGAAATAATGGTCGTCCAGCTCCTGCCCCTTGGGCGGCTTCGTGCCGAAGAGCGTTCTGCCGCAAAGGCGCAGATCCTCGCGCTTGTTGAACATTTCGCGGTCGATGAGGAAATACTCCTGCTCCGCGCCGACCTGCGGCGTGACGCGCTCCACTTCCTCGTTGCCAAACAGGCGCAGCGCGCGCACAGCCTCGCGGTTGACCGCCTCCATCGAGCGCAGCAGCGGGGTTTTTTTGTCGAGCGCCGCCCCTCCGTAGGAGCAGAACACCGTCGGAATGCACAGGCTGCCGTCCTTGATGAACGCGAACGCCGTCGGGTCCCATGCGCTGTACCCGCGCGCCTCGAACGTTGCGCGCAGTCCGCCAGTGGGAAAGCTGGAAGCGTCCGGCTCACCGCAGACGAGCTGCGACCCGGAAAAGTCCATTATCACGCGCCCGCCGCCGGCATCCTTAATGAAGCTGTCGTGCTTCTCGGCGGTAATGCCGGTCATGGGCTGGAACCAATGGGTGTAGTGCGTTGCGCCGCGCTCCAGCGCCCATGTTTTCATTGCCTCCGCAATGTCGTTTGCGACCGACAGCGGCAGCGGCTTGCCGGTTTTGAGACTGTCGCGCCAGCCCTGCATCGCGGCGGCGGGCACATAGCGCTCCATCGCGCGCTCATTGAACACCATAGAGCCGAAAAGCTCAGGTATACGATTAGCTTTCTCTGTCATCGCAAAAATCCTCCGTTGGTATGAAATAGAATAGTGCAGCTATTCTGCGTCATTTAGGTAACTGATATAGCTTTCCGCGTCCTCGCTGCGTACAAAAATATCGTTCAGCAGCGTTGAATTGCTCCAGCATATGACAGCGCCGAACACGATAAACGCTGCCAGAGATGAAATCACTGTTATACGGCGCTTCTTCGACAGGTGCGGGAAGTCAAGAATCGTATATATTGCTTCAGCGTACCCCTCGACCGCCAGCGGCAGCAGCAGCGTGAAATACGGCAATGTATACTGCCCCTTCGCCTCCCATACGGTGTGGAACATGAAGCCGCCGACAAAAACGACGCAGAAGAACAGGGAAACATCGCTCTTATCCTTTTTCAGCAGCAGATAAAGAACCGCACCGGCAAGAACGGCAAAATGCATTGGATTTAGTATACGCACGACGGTGTCCATTGTCGAAACGGCAAAAAATCGGTTCAAATATTCCGGCACTGTCACCGCGCTCGGCACATTATTCACGAAGTATGCGTTAAACTCGGGGTTGTTCCACTGCGAGGCGTTTTTCCCGGAAAAGAATCTTATCGCGTATTCGGGGTTGCTGACAAACTCCGTCAATCTCCTCTGTACGCGCTCGACCTCGACGCTCCTCGCTGCGGCGCTGTCAAGTCCGGCTTCCAAAAGCGTGACACTGCTTTGCGGTGTCCACCAGCCGTCATACAGGTTATCATTTTCACCAAGCCCCATAGAGACCCAAGACATCGTCGGCATACCGGCCGGCACGGCATTGCCGGTTATCGTCACGGCAAGCAGATCAACGCTCTTCTGCGAGAACAGCACAAGCAGCACAGCGGCAATAACGGGTATTAAATTTTGCGCCGAGTGCTTTTTGATGAATAATACGGCGCAGAATATGAGATACCCGATTGCGAAAATCAGATAATTCTTCTTGACCGCTATTGCCAAAAGCATTTCACCAAGCGACAGCGCAAGATGAAGCCATTTATGCCATCCTGACGCCCCCCCCAGCATAGGCATTATGTGCCTGACTGCATTCACGGCAAAACAAAGCCCCAGAAGCGTTCCGTATGCAAATGTCGTATACAGAGATATCGGCAAGAACAATATGCATATCAGGAGAATCGAAAAACTCATGAATCTGCTGTTGCCGGACATATCCGACAGCTCCGCAAATGCCCTATACGTGAACACAACGGCAAGCGCGTTGCACAGCTCAAAGGCAGCGTAATTATGCCCGCCGAAAATAAGCGAGAAATAATAGAGAAACACCACAATGCCGAGCTGATGCGGATTATAAAGCAGATATCCCCTGCTGTAATCCGTGGTATCGTAAAGCGCGGAGTAATCACCGTATGTCCACTGATACGCTACGTTGAACACAAGGGTACGGTCACTGACGCCGCCAAGGCGCTGTGAAGCCAATACATAAACCGCAAGAGCGGCAAAATACGCAAGAAGCAGTACGCTCCGGCACTTGATATAAAACCCACGGTCATTATTGACCTTGAAGATGAAAGCTTTCAGAAAGCTTGTTTTATATAGAAGCAGAAGAGCGGAAATAAGCACGGCTGCAAAAAGGACATTCAGCCAAAAGCTGTCACCTATCAGATATGTGTGCTCACTTTTGGTCAAGACGCTCGTCGAAAAGCCGGAAAGATACAGCAGATAGATTATAAAAACTGTGAAAGGCGTCAGAATTGCATATTTGGACAGTTTCAGCATAAATTCTTGAGCCTTGGATGTATTCATGTCCATTTGCCTCATGCCGCCTTTCGTTAATACTGATTATTCTGCCGAATATGCGTGATATAAAAAAGTATACTCCCCTGTTATTTGTACTGAGTAAAAGCCGCATAACAAAGGAAGTATACTATAATTCGATGAGAATGTAAATAAAATTTTGCGTTGTATAATTATGACAGCAGCATGCGGTCGTTGTCGAGTGCCTTGCCGACGCCGACCTTGAAGCGCTCAAGCAGATCGTCGACCGTCAGCCCGTGCCGCTCCTCGTTGCCGACATCAAGTATAATGCGCCCGGAGTCCATCATGAGCGTCCTGTTGCCAAGCTCCAGCGCGGACTGCATATTGTGCGTTATCATCAGGCATGTCAGTTTGTTGTCCGAGACGATGTTCTTCGTCAGCTCCAGCACCTTTTCCGCCGTGCCGGGGTCGAGCGCCGCCGTGTGCTCATCGAGCAGCAGCAGCTTCGGCGGGACGATGGTCGCCATCATGAGCGTCAGCGCCTGACGCTGTCCGCCGGAGAGCAGCCCGACAGGCTGGCGCAGCCTATCCTCCAGCCCCATGCCGAGCTGGGAGAGCTTTTCGCGGAAAAGCTCTCGGTCGGCGCTGCTGACATGGGCGAACCATCCGCCGTGTCCGGCGGCGAGGGCGAGGTTCTCCTCTATCGTCATGCCCGGCGCGCTGCCGGACATGGGGTCTTGAAAAAGCCGTCCTATCCGCCGCGCGCGCTTATACTCCGGCAGGAAGGTTATATCCTCGCCGTCAAGCGTTATTGAGCCGCAGTCTGTGAAGAAGCTGCCGGAAATAGCGTTGAAAAGCGTGGACTTACCCGCGCCGTTCGCGCCGATGATGGTGACAAAATCACCCGGAGCGAGATGAAGTGAGAGGTCTGTCAGCGCTTTTTTCTCGTTGACCGTGCCGGGGTTGAACGTCTTGGATATGTGAGATATGGTCAGCATGAGTGCGTCTCCCCTTTCCCCATGCGCCGCTTGAGGAGCGGCATCTGTCTATGCAGATACGGGATGGATATGGCGAGCACCACGATCACCGAGGAGACAAGCTTGAGCATGAACGCAGGCATATTCAGCCGCAGGGCGACGGTATACACAAGGCGGAAGATGACCGAGCCCAGCACCACGCCGACTGCGCGCCTGAACACGCCGCCGCGCCCCATGACGGTGCTGCCGATGAGCAGCGACGCAAGCGCGATCGTGACCATGCCCGTGCCGAGGTTGATGTCCACAGCCTTCTGCGACTGCGCCATGAGGCAGCCAGACAGCGCCGTGAGCGAATTTGCCGCGCACAGCCCCACGGTGGTGGTGAACGCCGGATTGATGGAGGATGAGCGCACCATTATGGGGTTATCCCCGGTCGCGCGGATGGCAAGACCCAGCCGCGTGCGCAGGAAAAGCGTGAGCAGTATGAGCGCAAGGACGACCGCCGCGCCGGAAACAATGAGCTTGTAGCTGCCCGCAAGCGCGGTGTCGGCGAGCGCCGCCTTCGCGGCAGTGTAGACCGTGTCCGCCTTGTTGAGGTTGAGCAGCGACGAGCCGCCCATCACGGCAATATTTATGGAATAGAGCGCCGTGTTGACGATGATGCCCGCAAGGAGGCTGTTGACACCCATGCGCGTTTGCAGCAGCGCCACGATAAAGCCGGAGCACACGCCCGCCGCCATCGCTGCGCCCAGCGACAGCCACGGATGACCCGCCAAGGCGACGACCGCCCCGACAGCTGCGCCAAGTGTGAAGCAGCCGTCGGTGGACATGTCGCAGACGTTGAGCATTGAATAGCTCAGATACAGCGCCAGCGCGGTCAGCGAGCAGGTCAAGCCCAGCTCAAGCGCCGTCTGACCGAGGGAGAGCAGCGTTGAAATATCCATTGACTGCCTCAGCCCTGAGCGTCGCCGAAGCTCTCGGCGGTGGTGATGGATTTTACATTAGTGCAGAGAGGGGCAAGCTTTGCCTCGACCTCAGCATAGTCCAGACCCAGCTCGGCACAGATTTCGGTGTTGACGGTCGCAGTGCCGTTGTCGAAGGTCTTGACGGGGGTAGTGGCGGGTTCAGCGCCGTTGAGGAGAATGTCGGCGACCATGTCGGCAGTCTCCGCGCCGAGGTTTGCGTAGTCAACACCGTAGCCGAGGAACGCGCCGTTGAGGGCGAAGGAGTCCGCGCCCGTGAACTGCGGGACACCGGCAGCGGCGAACTTCTCATAGATTGACAGCTCTGCAGTCATGACGGTATTGTCCTGCGGGGTGAACACCGCATCGACACCGTCGGCAATGAGGGCATCGGCGGCGAGCATTATCTCGTCGGTCGTGGTACCTGTGCGCTCGATGTACTCAATGCCGAGCTCGTCAAGGTGTGCCTTTGCGGCGGCGATAGCCGTGGCGGAGGAGTCCTGCCCCTGGTCATAGAGCAGACCTATCTTGTCGGCATCGGGATAGAGCGCGAAGATGAGGTTCATAACTGCGGTGGTGTCGAGGAAATCGGAAGTGCCGGTGATGTTCGCGCCGGGGGATTCAAGAGACTCGACAAGACCCGCGGCAACAGGGTCGGACACGGCGGAGAACACGACGGGCGTGCCGCTGTCCTCGGTCGCGGTCTGCATACGCATGGCAACCGGCGTTGCAACGCCAACCATGACATCGACCTTGTCCGCGAGGAAGTCGGCGATTATCTGCTCCATAACGCCTGCATCGGCGTTGCAGTTGTCGTAAAGGACGTTGAACGTTACGCCCTGCTCCTCGCCTATCTCGGCAAGGCGGGACTGAATGCTCTCAACTATCTGATTGAGGGACGCATCGTCAACATAGTTGCACAGCCCGACGGTGTACACGGTGCCGCTCTCTGCGGCGGGCGCGGCTGATGCGGGAGCTGTGGCGGCGGTGCTGCCGCAGGCGGCGAGCGCAAGACACATTACGGCGGCAAGAAGCGCCGCGACGGCTTTGCGGATAGTGATGTTTTTCATTTGATTTACCTCCATTTTCGGCTCTGTGACCGATAATATGATATTTTGGGCGGAGATGGAGGGGGCGCTGCCGACGACCTTGATTTGAAGCGTGCATAAAAAAACAGCCCCTCGCCCCATACATGGGACAAGAGCTGCACACTCCTGCGATACCACCCAAATTGACGCTTTTGATATAAAAACGTCCGCTCGCTTACACGTACCATCATACGTGCCCCAATAAGGTAACGGTTCGGGTTTCCGTCGGCATCTACTGAAGCTCACGCCTGTTCAAGCCGCCCTCCGAAGTCCATTCAGTCCGCACCGCACGACCGTGATCACACCACCCACGGCTCTCTGTACAGCGGCTCACGCCGACCTACTACTCTTCATCACAGGTTTACTGCTTTTGAATTATGCGCTAATTATAGTCACGTATATCGCGTGTGTCAAGCGTCATTTTTCCCTAAAATGCAAATGCGCCTACGCCAAAAAATTCGTGAAACCTGACAATTCCGTGCGGCAAAGCAGGACAGGCAGCGCCCACTCCCCTGCCCTGCTCCCCGCTTCCCGCCTAGCGGTCGAAAATATTCGCGTTAATTAGTGCAATTTTTCGAGTAAATTTCGTTGATTTTTACGCGAATATTTGTTATGCTATATCCAGTACCTTTGAGGAGGACTGCTTATGTATAGAAAAATCACCGGCTTCTTGGAAGCTTGGAAAGAAAGCGAACACCGCAAGCCCCTTATTTTACAGGGCGCAAGACAGGTCG
>CAVGKI010000084.1:0-7817 GCA_963629655.1 Butyricicoccaceae bacterium
TTACAAGCCGGTCCTATCCTCCGTCCGCGCGATATACGCGCATATAAGATAGGCTTCAGCCGCCCGATTTCACGCCGGTGACCCGACGCCGGACATACTCCACGGAAGTTACCTCATAAATTTGAGCAATCTCCCGCTTCTTCGCATAATACGCCCATGCTCTCGCACACGCGCCATATAAATATAGCAAGTTATGCCCCATCTGTCAAGGATTTTTTTCGTTATTTTTGCAGAAATTTTCGTGGAAATTTCGTTGCTTTTTCCAAACCCGGCACAGCGCTTGTATTTTCCTCCCCTCTATGATATGATTTGTTCGGTATTTGTTTGATCTCACCGGGAGGTGTTTCCTCATTCACAATTATAATAGTACAGATATAAACCGGCTCGGACAAGGCGTTATGCGCCGCTTCTTCTCCGATCCCGACCGTGTCATAATTCTCCTCGTTGCGCTCGCGCTCGCCGAGCGGATCGTGATGTTCTTTTACATCGGCGCGGGTGTCGTCGGCGACAGCGACGATGTCGCATACGTCCGCAGCGGTATAGTCTTTGCCAACACCGGCGTGCTGTCCGTATGGTCGGACTATCCCACGGCAAAGATAATGCCGGGTATGCCGGTGCTGTGCGGGATATTCTCGCTCATATTCGGTGAGGGTGAGGCGTATATCAATGCGCTGCGCTGCTGCATGATCGCGTTCGGCTGCGCGAGCATATATGTGTTCTATAAATGCTGCTGCGTCGTGCTGCCGAAGTGGTACGGCATATTCGCGGCGGCATCCTTCCTCTTGCCGAGCTGGGCATGGTCAGACAACAACATTCTCACCGAAGCGCCGTATCTTCTCTTCTATCTGCTGACGATCTATTATACGTTCCGTATGGGCAATGAGAGAGAGAGAGAGAGAGCTGTGTCGCGCTGCGACACAGCCGGTTATGTGATTTGTTTCATGCTGGCGCTGATGTTCCGCCCGAACATCCTGACGATGCCGCTTTTTACAGCGGTGTATCTGCTGCTCTTTAAGAAGCGACCTGCTCGGACACTCGTGCGCCCGGCGCTTGTGCTCGTGTGTGCTCTGCTTCTGTTTGTGATCCCGTGGTCTGTGCGCAATTACCGCATTTTTCACCAGTTCATACCCATCACAAACGGCGCGGCAAATCCGACGCTGCTCGGCACATATCAGGGCGCGACTGCGCCGACGGACGAGGAGCTGGACTACGAGACAAACGTGTACGCCGTCATCCGCGAGCAATACAGCGAATACTACGACGAGAACGGTGTGCTGACAGATCTCTCCGCCGGCGAAATGCTCAGCGAGGCGACGGACAAGCTAAAGACCGAGTACCGCCTGCGCGAGTGGTGGAAGCGCGACCCGAAAGGGCTCATCTGGTCATATCTTGTCAGCAAGCCCGCCTGTATGCTCAACTGGGTGTGGTGCTGGCTTCCGAATCCGCCGCTGTACTACACGCTGCACTATATTAGCTGCATCAACTTCGCGTGCTGCATTCTGTCGGTCATCCTCGCATTCGCTGCCAAGCGCAGGCGCGGCATCACGCTCTTCCTCACACTCATCTACTGGGTCAATCTCTACGTCTTTGCTTTCTCCTTCGCATCGGAGCGGTACTCCGCTATGCTGATGCCGTTCCGCTACATGCTCTGCGCCGTCGGGCTCTACGCTGCGGTAGAGTTTGTCCGCGAACGCCGTGCAAAAAAGCGCCCCATGCTCTGACTGTTTCTTTCAGATGTAACTAAATGTGAAGAGACTGTCTCAAAATGAAATTTTCTAAAAATCAGCCCAACAAAAAAGTCGTGAAAATCCGATAAAAACCGGATTTTCACGACTTTATCTGACTTTTAACGAGAGCTATTCTCTTATAATTCGCATTTTGAGACAGCCTCAATCCAGCTGATTTTGCTGTTTTGAGACAACGCCGGTTTATTGTATCTCAATGTTGTGAACACCGTAATCCAAAATGATGTTTATCAGCTCGTTGCGGGAGTAGTTGCTCTCCGCGGCGAGCTTATCCAGCTCTTTCAGTGTTTCTTCTCTTATGCGGACGCTGATTATCCGGTTTCCGTCCTCTCCGCGCTTTTTGATAACCAAAGGTTCCTTGCTCATGAAAACACCCCACAATCTATATTATTATAGATTGACAGTTGATTGCGTAATATGCTACAATACGATTGCTAAATACATATCACTTTGTATTACAAAGGAGGAGCATCAACGGTGGACACAATGGGAACAAAGGAAGCAGCCGAAAGATGGGGTTGTAGTCAGATGACTATCTCCAAATGGTGCAGAGAGGGCTTAGTTCAAGGGGCAACGCATGATGCTCCCGGCAGTCCGTGGCATATTCCCGTAAACGCGAAATGTCCCAGACCGATAAGGAAGAGGAAGAATGGAGGACAATAAAATGGCGGATTTTCAAGACCCTAAGGATTTAGAACGCTATCTGAAAACAGCGGCAGAGCTGGAATGTACTGCTTATAGACTGAAGAAAAGTATAGAAGTCGCAGAGGACGAATTGGAACCACTGTATGAGAAAGATTCCACAAAAGGCATATCGGAACCGCGGCTGATAAAGGTAAAGCCGCCAGAGCCGCCTGCCAAGCCCTCCGACCTCTGGGACGAAACGAAGGCATGGAAAGCAACAGCAGCATATACGTGGTTGATTGTGCGTTTACTTTTATGGGGCGCACTGGGCGTATGGCTGATGGCATCTTGGAGAGTTTTTCGTCTTTGGTTAGGTATGATGATACTCATAGTGACGTTCATAAGGTGTGTTGGGGCCTACGGCAATAGCCCCTCTGCGCGAAGAAAGGAAAAAGAAGAATACGAGAAAAAACTCTTGCAGTATGAAGAAGCTTTGCCCCGGTATGAGGAAGAAAAAGCAGCAAGACAAGCAGAATACGAGAAGGAGCTTGAGGAATATAATGAAAAAGTAAGAGAGGCGAAAGAACTCCACCTAGAGAAAATAGATGCTGTATATGACAGCAGCATTTCAAGAATGAGAAAATCTCTGGGAGAGGTAGAGAAAACCTTGAGAACCCTCTACCGCATGGACGTTGTTCACCCCAAGTATCGTGACATGGTGGCAATGTGCAGCATATACGAGTATTTTGAAACCGGCAGATGCACGAGTCTTAAAGGCGCGGATGGCGCATACAACTTGTATGAGGCTGAGCTGCGCCAAAACCTGATCATCAGCAGACTTGACAGGATCATCAATAGGCTTGACGAGATAAAGAACAATCAATATATGCTGTACTGCGAGCTGAAGGAAACGAACAGTATCCTCCTCTCCATATCGAGTGAAGTGGCGAGCATCGCAAGCGCGACAGACTCGATCGCGCGGACATCCACCATAACGGCGGTCTGCGCACAGGCGACGGCAAAGAATACAGAGGCGCTGAAATATATTGCGCTTGTCTCATAAGGCGGCAATTCTGAATTTTGATGAAAACGAGAAGAGCGGGGTAAAAATGCCCTGCTCTTCTCGTCACTATATGTGCAAAAACGTGGGAAAATCTCAATATTCATACACGCCGCCGCCGATGAACTCGCGAATGAGCGAGTCGGGCGCGACGTACTTCTCATCTATCTCGCCGAAAAGCTGGAGCGCGGGGAGCACGGAGCGCAGCTCTTCAAAGCGCTCTATCCCCTCCGGCACGGCGCGGAACAGCTCCGTCGCGGTGCGGTTGAACACTGCCGGCTCGTACGGCAGGGACGAGTCGAACTGATAATCCGCCTTGTTCTTGTACGGGGAGATGTACAGCTTTTCTCCGCGCCGGACGTTTGCCCACATGGACATGGTCTCGGCAGGATCCGAGCCGCGGAAAAGATAGTCGCGCACGGTGCGCCGCACGAGGCGGAACCATGTTCCCTTGAACACGACCTTGCCCTTGAACTCCACATTGCTGCGTGCGGAGATATAGAGCTTGAACGCCTCGGGGTGCGCGTCGGTGATGATGTCGTTGAGCGCGTGGATGCCCTCAAAAATAACAATCTCATCCGCGCCGAGCTTTATGGACGAAAACGGCTCCTGTATGCGCATTTTGCGCGAGAACTCGTACTTGGGCACATATATGCGCTCGCCGCGCGAGAGCATATCGAAATGCCGGTTCAAAAGCGCCATGTCCAGACACTTCGGTGACTCCAGATCCATCTCGCCGTCCGGCGTGCGCGGCACGGTGGCGGGGTTGATGGTGTTGAAGTAATTATCCATGCTGACGTAATGCGTGCCGATGCCGCAGTTGTTGAGCTCTGCGGCGATCTTCATGGCGGTGGTGGTCTTGCCAGAGCCGGACGGACCTGAGAGCAGCACGATGGGACTGCGCGAGCGGTTCTCGATGATGCGCTTGGCGGCGGCGCCCACCTTGCGCTGATACTCCGCGTCGCACTCCTGCACGAAGCCCTCCGGGTCGGAGACGGTTCTGAAATTTATTTTCTCAAGATCGTATGCCAAGGTCTATTCCTCCTCGTTAGATGCCGTATAAAACTGGCTTATTTTTCCCTTATCCTCACAGGTTTTGTCTATGCTGTTTATGTATTCAAGAGGGTACTTGGGTGCGACGAGCCGAATGTTGCGCCCGCCGCCGGGGGCGATGAGCTTTGTCGAGCCTCCGCCGCCCATGGCAAGAATGCTGCACAGCTCCTCCATTATACATATGTTATATAGATTGGTTCTGCCACCCCTTGCCCAGCCGACGTTTTCAAACCCGCCGGACATGAACTTCTGCCGATAGAGATAGTATGGCGAGTACCCCGCTGCCGTGAGCGCGGTATGCGCCGCGTCCAGCATTGCGGCGACCTCCGCCGCCGTGGGCAGCGCCGCGCCCTCCAGCGTGATGCGTGAGCCCTTTTTCAGCGACAGTGTATGCACCGTTATATCCTCCGGCGCGAGGGCGAGCACGCGCCGCAGCGTCTCGTCAAAGCCGGCGGGCGTGTCTGACGGCAGCCCCGCGATGAGATCCATGTTCACGTCGAAGCCGCCCGCAGCGCGCACCTTGCCGAGTGCATCCGCAATGTCTGCCGAGGTGTGCCGCCGCCCTATCGCTTCAAGCACCGCGTCGGACATGGTTTGCGGGTTGACGCTTATGCGGTCGACCCCGCGGCGGCGCAGCACGGCGAGCTTTTCATCCGTTATCGTGTCCGGGCGACCTGCCTCCACAGTGTATTCGCGCAGGGCGGAGAGATCGAACTGCTCCGCAAGGAGGGCGCACAGCGCGTCGAGCTGCGGTGCAGAGAGCGTAGTGGGCGTGCCGCCGCCCATGTAGACGGACACCACGCGCAGCCCCAGCGCGCGCACCTGCGCCGCAGTGGCGCGCACCTCCCTGAAAAGCGCAGCGAGAAACGGCTCGATGAGCTTCATGCTCTTCTCCACGGACTGGCTGACGAAGCTGCAATATGCGCAGCGCGTCGGGCAGAACGGAATGCCGACATAGAGGCATATATCCTCCGGCGCAAGGCTCGCCTCCGCCGCGAGGGTGATGCGGCTCGTCTCAAGGCAGAGCCCGGCGCGCGCCGGAGAGACATCGTATTTCTCCTCAAACTCGCGCACTGCTGCCTCGCCGCTCATGCCGCTTTTAAGAAGCGGGGTCATGAGCTTGCCGGGGCGAACGCCCGTCAGCGCGCCCCACGCGGGGCGCTGCACCCCGGAGGCGAGCGCCGCGCGGTACACGGCGTTTTTGATAAGGCGCTGGCAGTATCGGTCGGTCAGAAGCTCATCGGTGAGCCTGTCCGCACGCACGGCGGCGCGCCCGTGGTGAACCGCTCCGCCGCGATACAGCGCGCAGGTCGCCGTGATGTACTGCCCGCCGCGGCTCAGCCGAAGCTCCATCCTGTCGCCCTCCGGCTTGCCGGAGGGGTACTCCGGGCGCTCGGAGGGGAACATTGTGAGGAGTATCTGCTCCGCCGCGTATTTATAGTCATGTCCGAAAAAATAAAGCTTCACGTCTGAATACCGCCCGAAAAACATATATCATCCGCCACTTGCAGCAAAAAGAGAGGGAAAATGTGAGCGCTGCGCCCCACCCAGCGCTTTTGCCGCAAGGTGACATATATAATATATCAATTTATTTTATCAAACGCAAGCGGCAAATGACACGGACAAATACAGCAAAGAGACAAAATTTCTTGTAAAACGAAAAAAACTATTGGAAATTTCGCCGCAAAGGGTGTAAAATAGAAGTATGATAATATAAAGTAGGGGTAGTTTTGCGATGTATACGGTAGGGGAGAAAATTATTTATGGAGAGAACGGGGTGTGCACGGTCGAGAAGATCGCGCCGCTGGAGATGTCGGGCGCGTCGGAGAAGCTGTATTATTATCTCACGCCCTTTACCGGCAGCGGGACGTACTTTGCGCCTGTGGATTCCGAGGCGTATATGCGCCCGGTGATGAGCCGTGCCGAGGCGGAGGCACTGATAGACGCGATACCGGGGATCGCCCCGGCGGTGTGCAACGACAACCGCTTCAACCATGTTGACGCATTTTACCGCGAGCTTTTCAAAAAGCATAGCTGTGAGGCGCTGGTGTCGGTGGTGAAGGGGCTGCACGAGCGGATGAGCGAGCGCAAGACGAAGAGCACCCGCGCCGAGGCGACGATGAAGCGCGCGAAGGACATTCTGCACGGGGAGCTTGCCGTCGCGCTGGAGCTGGAGCTGGACGAGGTGGAGCAGTACATAACCGAGCGCATCGGCGGACAGTAAAATTGCGAAAAAGCACTTGACATTGCAGCAAAACAGGGTATAATTATTAAGCCTGTCAAAGGATACAGGCATCCTTGCTCCTCCCTGTGAGGAGGGGCCATCAGACCAAAAGGAGGTGCAATCATGGCAAAAGCAAGTGAGAAGTACGAAGTAATGTACATTATCAACCCCAACTTCACCGAGGAAGAGACCGCGGCTGTTGTTGAGAAGTTCAAGGCACTTGTTGAGGCAAATGGTACTCTGGAAGAGTTGGAGGAAATGGGCAAGCGCAAGCTCGCTTATGAGATCAACTACATTTCCGAGGGCTACTATGTGCTGATGAAGTTCACCAGCGGTGCTGATTTCCCTGCCGAGCTTGACCGTGTGCTCGGTATCACCGACGGCATTCTGCGTCGCCTGATAACCCTGCGCGCAGAGTAAGGAGAGCGGATATGCTTAATCACATTGTTATCATGGGTCGTCTGACGCGGGATCCCGAGCTTCGGTATACCCAATCCCAGACCCCGGTGGCATCTTTCACCGTGGCGGTCGATCGCGATTTCGGCAGCCGTGACAGCGGCGAGAGACAGACCGATTTTATCGACTGCGTCGCATGGAGGCAGACAGCCGAGTTTGTCAGCAAGTATTTCAACAAGGGGAGCATGGCGGTCGTCTCCGGGCGGCTCCAGATCCGCGATTGGACAGACCGCGAGGGCGGCAAGCGCCGCAGCGCGGAAATAGTTGTTGACAATATGTATTTCGGCGAGAGCCGCCGCCGCGACGGCGACACCGGCAGCACGAGCCACAGCACGTACAGCTACGACGCGGCAAAGAGCAGCGCGCCCGCGCCCGCCTCCGCGTTCTCCGAGCTGGACGATGGCGACGAGGAGCTGCCGTTCTGAGTGAGCGCCGAGCAAGACGTATAGGATGCGCCTGCTCATCGCTTGCTCATGCGGGCATAAGGCATTTCGCCTGCCCAACCAAACTATAAAGGAGGAATCAGCTTTGGCTTTTGATAAGAACAACCCCAAAAACCGTAAGCGCAGAAAGGTTTGCCAGTTCTGCGTCGATAAGGCAGCGTCCATCGACTATAAGGACACCGCAAAGCTCCGCCGCTACCTCTCCGAGCGCA
>CAVGKI010000085.1:0-956 GCA_963629655.1 Butyricicoccaceae bacterium
CGCTGAATCTATTGAAAATATTGTCGAGTTTTGTTATGTTCAAGGCGGAAAGGGGGATGCGGATGAAGCTGCATAGGATAGTTGCTCTCATTGTTGCGTTGGTGGTATCTGCCTTCCCTATGAGCGCCTGCACCTCGCAGAAAGCTCAGAAAGATGACAATACTGGCACAGCGGTCACGCCGATGGAATACACGATGGATGGCAGTTCCACTAGGTACACGGGGAAAAGTATCAATCTCCCGATTGCGGGTGTCACTCTTCAACTGGCGGTGAAAAGCCAGCGTGGGGCATTTCTCTATGGCTTGAGCGAAGATGGGGATGCACATTTTTTTATCTATGACTGCGCGAAAAGCAAGATAACGGAGATCTCCAGCTTTGGCAGCGATAAGGCTGAGGCTATTGCGGCGTCTCCGGATGGGCGGCTGCATGTGCTGAAAATAGATGAAGATGGGAATTATTTCGTTATTTCTGCGGCACCCGATGGCGGAGTGACACGTCTGAATCCAGATTTTGACGACTATGTTGGCGATATAGTATACACCTTTTATGTATCTAACAACGGCTTCTTTTTCCAGCTTTCGCACGGAGTGATTGCGGTCAGCGCTGAGGGGAAAATTGTACAGGATTATGGCGAGCATAGCGGCGGAGAGACTGTGTTGGTTTTTGATAACAAGACCTGCCTTGTGCAGATAGGTATGCAGCAGAATGTTCCCGGCTCACTTCAAAACGACCGCACTGTCATAGCAGAGCTTAATGAGGATTTCTCTATTGGGCAAAGCTACAATGTCGGACAGCTTTTCACAGCTTTTTACCCCGGAGAGGATAGACAGGTTTTGGCGCTGATGAACAATACACTGTATGTTTACGACCCTGCTGCGGGCAAAAGCACCGCACTTGTGAACCTGCTCACGAGCAGCATGGATACCACCGAGCTTGTATGCCTTGGTGACGAAACA
>CAVGKI010000085.1:966-7787 GCA_963629655.1 Butyricicoccaceae bacterium
GCTGCAAAGGGGTGTTCCATACGTGTGGCAGCCCGCACCAAACGGCGAAACGGCGATTATCACTTTAGCGACCTATAATCTGTCGTATGACATGGAGTATGTTATACGCGCGTTCAACCAGAGCGGCGGGGCATGCACGATAAGCACAATAGACTATGCAGACTATGATACCTATGATTCCGCCAATTCCGGCATGACAAAGCTGAATACGGATATAATTTCCGGCAAAGTGCCAGACATTTATGATCTATCCTGTTTCTCAACTGAGAGTTTTGCAGAAAAGGGGCTGCTTGAAGACTTGAAGCCATATTTCAAAGCGAGCAACGCCGTTTCGTATGATTTGCTTCTTAGTTGTGTAAGCCGAAATGCAGAGTTTAAGGAAGGATTGTACACACTTATTCCGTCGTTTAAAATCGTCACACTATGCGGCAACGCTACGACGATAGCAGGCAAAAATTGGTCGATCAGCGATTTTACTTTGTTTGCATCGCAGTACCCGGCTGAAAAGCTTTTCGGCGGAGATTATACAAGGAGGGATTTTATCAGCGATGTCTTGTGCTTCATGAAAGAGGACTTGTACAGTGAGGAATCGCTTTTCTGCAATTTTGAGTCGGATGGGTTTATATCTATGCTTGAGTTTGCATCGAACTTGCCAGCCAACGTTGTGATGGACGGTAATCAGGGCGAGCCGTTTGGTCGTTCGTATGCCGGAGAACAGATTCTTATGCGGACAAATCTCGGCTGCTTTGCCGTTGATGAAATATCACTCATGGATGCAATATATGGGGGGAGAGCTGGCATCCTTGGCTTTCCGACAGATACAGGCAGCGGCGTGGGCATAAGACCGTGCTCGAAGCTCGCCATGTCCTCTGCATCAACCAACAAAGCCGGTGTATGGGAGTTTTTCGAGTTTCTGCTGAGCGATGCGGTGCAATTGAACAGAGGAATGTTCGATGGACTTCCGGCAGTGAGAACGGCGTTTGAAAAATCGGTTGACTTGCAGATAGACGCGGCGACAAAAACACAACCGAACGCTTACGGTTTATCTAAGGAGGGACCTGTGCACTTCGAGGGAGCGCCGGTGGATGAGACAACTATGCGTATAACTTTGAACGAGCTGACGAACCGTGCCGACTGTGTCACGGACTGCGATGAATCCATATTGAACATAGTGATGAATTGTGCAGAGCCATACTTTGCAGGGGCAAAGACTGTCGAAGCAGCTGCGAATGAGATTCAGTCCAAAGCAAGCATCTACCTTGCCGAGCAGTACGGCTGACACACAACAGACGCGGCAGCCTCCCATATGCCGCGTCTGCTGTTTTTAATTACAAAAACATTTCCAGTAAAAATACGTCAATATAGATAGACACAAACAGAAAATTGATGATTCGGGAGGGAAGATGATGAAAAAACTGCGAAAGCATGTGTGCCTTGCGCTGCTTGCCGCGATGCTTCTGGGGCTGTGCGCCTGCGGCGCAAGCGCGTCAAAGTCTGCGCAGACCGCGCCCACTGCCACGGCAACGGCAGAGCCCACCACCGCGCCCACGCCGACACCCGCCGCGACCGCGCGTCCGACTATCCCCGGCTATATAGCCTCCGAGATGCCGAATCCCGACTGGGTCAAGTATTGGGGCAGCTGTGATATTTATAACGACACGTTTTATATTGCGGCAATGACAAAGGACGGTGCGCCCGCAGTCGCAGCGTTCGATACGCGCACGGACACGTTCTCGCGCATCGAGCCGAACCTTGACGGGCTTCATAACCCCGTCATAACCGATGTCTCGGCGGTGGAAAACACGCTGTGGCTCTATGTGTACGAGACAAAAACACTGGAGGAAACGCAGAACGGCGGCTATCTCGACGAGCTTGGTATTTATCTCGTCTGCGTGAATCTCGACACCGGGGAACAGATGTGCAGCATTACCCGCTGGAAAAACAGCCAGGGCGAAGCGCCCGCTTATCTGCTGGCGCTCGACAATGACCGCGCACTCACGGGCGACGATTTCAACGAGAGCGACCCTATCGTGCTTATAGACCGAAGCGCGAATATTATCGCCACGCCGGAGACTGTTCTGCGCGGAGCGGTGGAGCGCGTGCGCGTGAGCGGCGAGCTGTGGCTGCAATCTGATGCCGGGCTTGCCCCGTATGACATCAATGCGCTGCAATTCACCGGCACGCCCGTGCCGGAGCTTGCCAATCAGTATATTTATTCAAGCAGCTGCGGGCGCATTCTCGTGACGCGCGACAATGTGCTCTATGCCTACGACCCCGCAACGCGGGAGGAGACGGAGGTTTTCAACTGGGCGGATGTCGCGCTCAGCAGCAAGCGCATATTCGGCAGGTACGGTCTGGAAAACTCCAATGGCGACATTTATCATCTCACGGACAGGATAACGAAGATAACGCGCGGCGAAGTGCCGCTGCGGGACACGCTCACGCTCGCCTGCCTCGGCGATACCACCGCCGACGGCTACCCGATCAACGGGGGCTATTTCGGCGCCACAAACAGAACCTATGTCTACTCCGACACGCTCATGGACGCGATATTCCGCTTCAATAACTCCGACCCGGATTACAGGGTCGAGATAAAGCCGTACATATACAGCAGCGAGGAGGAGCGCACCCGGCTGCTCATTGACCTTGCCACGGGCGGCGAGGTTGACCTCATCGACACAAGCCTCCTGCCCGACGGCGCGGCGGACAGCAATATGCTTGCGGATATGCTGCCATATCTCGACGCAGACGCGGACATCAGCCGCGAGGACTTTATCCCCGGTCTCCTCAACGCCATGATGCGAAACGGCGGGCTTTATGAATACATCGACCGCTTTGATATTCTCACCGTCACCGCGCGGCAGGACTTCGCCGCAGGCGGCGAGTGGACGGCGGAGCGGATGCGTCAACTGGTGGCAGAGAACCTGGAGCTGCGCATTGAGAACAGCACGGAAAAGCTCGTGCTTCTCTTCTCGCGCGCAGCGACGGCGGAGTTCATGGACACGTCAGACGCGGTGTGCCGCTTCACCGACCCTGCGTTTAGCGAGTGGCTGAAGCTTCTAAAGGCGCTCTGCACTGCCGACAGCCCCGACTGGCGCACGGAGGAATATGCGTTTTACATAGACTGCGACTTCCCCTCGAACATCGGCGATAATTCGCGCATGTTTGCGGGCGGGGAGTACGCCGTTGTCGGCTTCCCTAATGTTGAGAACGGCAGCTACCTCATGCGCTACGGCACGCCCACGGCGCGCGGCTATGGCAGCATTATAGCCGACGGCATGATAACGGCGGGCGCGGACACGAGTATCGGCATAATGGCATCGAGCAAGCACCGCGACGGCGCGTGGAGGTTTGTAAAGACCTATATGTCCGGTGCGGAGGATGTTGACCTCACTCTCGGCGTACCGGCGAACAAAGTCGCCTTTGAGCGCGCGGTTGAAAACGCGCTGGCAGGTGAGACGGACGAGCGCGACAGATATCCGCGCTTCACCGAGAGCGATGCGGAGTATATCCGTGCCATCGTGTACAGCACGACTAAGTGCGTCATAAACAGCCCCGAGGTCATGGACACCATGCGCGCTGTCCTCAACGCCTATCTCGGCGGACAGTATACCGAGGAAGCAGCGTCAGCCCAGCTCCAAAGCCGCCTGAGCATATACTTAGCGGAGAAATACGGCTGACACACAACAGGCGCGGCAGCCTCCCATATGCCGCGTCTGTTGTTTTTTAAATCATGAAACCTTTTCCAGTAAAAATACGTCAATATAAATAAACACAAACCGAAAACTGATGATTCGGGAGGGAAGATGATGAAAAACCTGCGAAAGCATGTGTGCCTTGCGCTGCTTGCCGCGATGCTTCTGGGGCTGTGCGCCTGCGGCGCAAGCCCGGCTTAAATCTACTAAATCCAGCCTATCGGCGCATTGTGCCAGTTTTCTTTTGCACCGTGATGCTGTATTTATAAATAGTATTACCCGAAAAAGGAGATAACTTAAAATGAAGAAAATTTTCAAGACCATTAAGAAAGTCGTCATTGGCGCAGGTGTTGCCGCTGTCGGCGCTGCCGGATACTTCGTGTACAAGAAGTTCTTCAAAAAGTAAGCATTCATATTTTCTCCCATCTTCCGATTCTCTGTTTATCTTTACCTCCCAATTGCATCATAATGCCTTCGGTTTTTTGCTCAGCCGGAGGCATTATGATTTTTTATGGCAAATTACTTCGATTCCTCATGTGAATTGCCGTATTTGTGCTCGGTGCTTGAAAAGTTCACAAAATGCAGTATAATATAAAATGATACCCTCGGTTGACAAGGACACACACGGTTTTGACGGGCAGAAAAACGCCCATACATCCTCAAGACCTTGGCAATACACAAAGTATTCCCTGCGGTCTTTTCGTCGTCTGACCGCTTTTCTGCTCCGGCAAAACTGCTCTGCACCTAACAGCGATGTATTTTCGAGTGATTTTTGACTTTTGAGGCGCAGATGTGTCGTAACCCATCAAGGCGAAAAGGGCAAAAAGCGCCGGAAAGGCACGCTGTCAGGCGTGTATGCTCTTGCCAGCCGAGGGTATATTATGTGATTACAAGGACGGATATTTATGGCAGCACCAAACGCACAGTACGGCAACGACAGCATATCCCAGCTCAAGGGGGCGGACAGGGTCAGAAAGCGCCCCGGTGTCATCTTTGGCTCTGACGGGCTTGACGGCTGCGAGCACGCCGTATTTGAAATATTGTCAAACGCGATAGACGAGGCGCGCGAGGGCTATGGCGAGCTTATAACCCTCACGTATTTTGAGGATAAATCCATAGAGGTCGAGGACAACGGGCGCGGCTGCCCGATGGACTGGAACCCGAACGAGAAGCGCTTCAACTGGGAGCTTGTTTTCTGCGAGCTGTACGCAGGCGGCAAATACAAAAATGCCGACGGCGGAGACTATGAGTATTCCCTCGGTCTTAACGGGCTCGGCTCATGCGCGACGCAGTATGCCTCCGAGTATATGGATGTCACCGTGCGCCGCGACGGCAGCAAGTATACGCTGCATTTCAAAAAGGGCAAGCCGGAGGGCAAAAAGGGGCAGGAGCTGCTCGTCGAGCCGACCGACCGCAAAAAAACCGGCACGACCATCCGCTGGAAGCCCGACCGCGAGGTTTTCACCGATATAGATATACCCGAGGAGTATTTTGACGACGTGCTGCACCGTCAGGCGGTCGTCAACGCTGGGGTGACGTTCCGCCTGCGCATTGAGAAGGACGGAAAATTCGCCGAGCGCGAGTATTGCTACAAAAACGGCATCATTGACTATGTTGCGGAGCTTGCGGGCGAGGGTGCGCTGACCGCGCCGGAGTTCATCTCTGCCGAGCGCCGCGGGCGCGACCGCGAGGATAAGCCGGAATATAAGGTCAAGCTATCCGCCGCCTTCTGCTTTTCCAACAAGGTGCAGGCGATAGAGTATTACCACAACTCATCGTGGCTGGAAAACGGCGGTGCGCCCGACAAGGCGGCAAAAAGCGCGTTTACCTCCGCCATCGACGCATATATCAAGAAGCTGGGCAAGTATCAGAAAAACGAAACGCCGATAAAGTTTCAGGATGTGCAGGACTGCCTCATTCTTGTCACCAACTGCTTTTCCACGCAGACCTCATATGAAAATCAGACCAAAAAGGCGATAAACAATAAATTTATCCAGACTGCAATGACCGAGTTTTTCAAGGCGCAGCTGGAGGTCTATTTCATCGAGAACAAGCCCGAGGCGGACAGGATTGCCGAGCAGGTGCTCATCAACAAGCGCAGCCGAGAGACGGCGGAGCGCGCGCGGCAGGGCATGAAGAAGAAGCTCTCCGGCAGCATTGACATTTCCAACCGCGTGCAGAAGTTTGTCGATTGCCGCAGCCGCGACCCGGAGAAGCGCGAGATATACATCGTCGAGGGTGATTCGGCTCTCGGCGCGTGCAAGCTCTCCCGCGACGGGGAGTTTCAGGGCATTATGCCCGTGCGCGGCAAGATACTCAACTGCCTTAAAGCCGACTATGTACGCATTTTCAAAAGCGATGTCATCACCGACCTTTTGAAGGTGCTCGGCTGCGGGGTGGAGGTCAAGGACAAGCACACCAAGGATTTGGCGGTGTTCGACCTCAACAACCTCCGCTGGAACAAGGTCATCATCTGCACCGATGCCGACGTTGACGGCTTTCAGATCCGCACGCTCATCCTCACGATGCTCTATCGCCTTGTGCCGACGCTGATACGCGAGGGGTATGTCTATATCGCGGAGTCTCCGCTTTATGAGATTGAGAGCAAGGGCAAGACGTATTTTGCCTACTCCGACCGCGAGAAGGCGGAGATAGTCGAGTCGCTGGGCGGCGCGAAGGCGACCATCAACCGCAGCAAGGGTCTCGGCGAGAACGACCCGGACATGATGTGGATGACGACGATGAACCCCGAATCCCGCCGCCTGATAAAGGTCATGCCGGAGGATGCCGAGCGCATGGCGCAGATGTTCGATTTGCTGCTGGGCGATAATCTTGACGGCAGAAAGAACCATATCGCCGAGTTCGGCTATAAGTATATCGACATGGCGGACATATCCTGATAACAGTGTGAGAGTGTGAATAAATAATGGCAAAAAAGAAGCAGGAAGAAAAGAAGAAATTCGATAACCCCAACGTCGTCGGACTGCGCGCGGAGGTGCTGGAGCAGCCCATAACCGAGACGCTGGAGACAAACTATATGCCCTACGCGATGAGCGTTATCGTCTCGCGCGCGATCCCGGAGATTGACGGCTTTAAGCCATCGCACAGGAAGCTGCTGTACACCAT
>CAVGKI010000086.1:0-7577 GCA_963629655.1 Butyricicoccaceae bacterium
ACTTTGATATGACCAATATCCGCCGCAGCAAGCTGCCCAAGGTGCGCCGTTCCCTCGGCGTCATCTTTCAGGACTTCCGCCTTATCGACAATATGACGGTGTACGACAATGTTGCGTTCGTCATGCGCGTTGTGGGCGCAGCGCCTAAGGACATCAAAAAGCGCGTGCCCTACGTGCTGGAGCTTGTCGGGCTCGAGGGGCGCGAGAAGCGTATGCCAAACGAGCTTTCCGGCGGCGAGCAGCAGCGTGTCGCCATTGCCCGCGCGCTTGCGAACAACCCCCGCATGATAGTTGCGGACGAGCCGACAGGCAACCTCGATCCGGTGCGCAGTCTTGAGCTGATGCTGCTGTTCGAGAAAATAAACGAGATGGGGACGACGATACTTGTCGTCACTCACGAGAAGGAGCTTGTCAACGCCTTTGCCAAGCGCGTCATCACCATTGACGGCGGGCACGTGATAAGCGACGGAATGGATGGGTATTACAGCTATGAGATTGAGTAGATGCGGCTATCTTATACGCGAGGGCTTCCGCAGCATTACAACGCACGGATTCATGTCCTTCGCCTCGGTCACGGTGATAATAGCGTGTCTTATCATCATGGGCAGCGTGTCACTGCTGTCGGTGAACATTGACGCGCTCATAAAGGATCTTGAGGATCAAAACGAGGTCGTCGCCTTTGTGGATGACTCCATATCAGACGAGGATGAAGCCAAAGCCCTGCAAAGCAGTGTTGAGGCTGTTGACAATGTAAGCTCGGTGGAGTTTGTCTCCCGCACGGACGCAATGGATGCGTTTATGAGCAAGTATGACGAGTCGCTTATGGAGGGCATCGACGAGACGGTGTTCCGCCACCGCTTTGTCATTCACCTCACGGACATCTCCCAAATGGCGGAGACGGAGCGGGATCTGCGCAATGTCCCCGGCATCGCCAAGGTCAATGCGCACCTTGACTATGCCCAGCGCTTTGTCACCATCCGCAATATCATCAGCGTTATCTCGCTCGTGCTCATCGTGATGCTGGTGTTCGTGTCGGTGTTCATCATGTCCAACACCATCAAGCTCGCCACATTCGGGCGGCGGGAGGAGATCGCCATCATGAAGATGGTCGGCGCGAACAACTCCTTCATCCGTCTGCCGTTTGTGGTGGAGGGGCTTGTGCTCGGCATACTCGGCGGCGGGCTGGCGTTCTTTGCCGAGTGGGGCATATATGAGCTCATCACGGGTGAGCTTGTCAGCAGCCTCACGGGCAGCTTCATCTCGGTTGTGCCGTTCCGCTCGGTCGCGATGGTGGTGCTCGTCGTCTACCTCGGCACGGGCATACTTGTCGGCGCTGTCGGCGGCGTGAACGCGATACGGAACTATTTGAAGGTTTGATACGTCATACGCTGTATGACTAACCGAGCGCTCCCCGCCACGGCGGGGGAAAAGGAGCATACATACCAATGAACAATAAAAAGGTCATATCGGTCATCGCAATATTGATGGCAGTGCTCATGGTCATTTCGCTGGTCGTCAGCGTTATCCCCGTCAGCGCCTACGCCGTCACGGAGGACGAGATAACCGCCATTCAAAAGCAGAAGAGCGAGATCTCCGGCAAGGTCAAGGACTGCAAGGAGCGTCTGGAAACGCTCAAGCAGCAGCAGGCGAACGTGCTGGAGCAGAAAGCGGCACTCATGGAGCAGAACAAGCTCACGCAGGAGCAGATCGACCTTGCGCAGGAGCAGATCGACCTCTATAACGACATGATAGACGAAAAGGCGCAGGAGGTCGAGGAGGCGAGGACGCGCGAGGATCGCCAGCTCCAGAAATACCGCACACGCGTGCGCGCCATGGAGGAGAACGGCGGGTACAACATTCTCGCGGTCGTTTTCAATTCCTCCAACTTCAGCGAGCTGCTCTCCGGCGTGGATGATATGGGCGAGATTATGAACAGTGACCGCGCGCTTGAGGATCAGTACATCGCCGCGCGCGAGGAGACCGAGGAGATCAAGGCGGACTATGAAGAGGTCAAGGCGGATTACGAGGAAAAGCAGGGCGAGCTGAAAACCGAGCAGGACGAGCTGAAAAAGCAGATGGACGAGGCTAACGAGGTTCTTGAATCTCTCGCCGACGATATAGAGAAGGCGACGAAGGAATACGAAGCCGCACAGGCGGAGGAAGCTGCCGCCGCAGCGGAGGTCAGCAGCTTCATCGCCCAGTATAACGCGCAGAAGGCGGCAGAAGCCGCGCAGAATGCCGCCAATAACGGCGGCACGGCTGACGGCACCACCGATGGCAGCACCGGCGGCAGCGACATAGGCGGCAATTCCGGCAGCAGCGTCACGGGCACAGGCTCGCTGATGTGGCCTGTTCCGTGCTCCATGCGCGTTACCAGCCGCTACGGCAACCGTTCCGACCCGTTCACCGGTGTCACCACCTATCACGCCGGCATCGACATTGACGGCTACGGCAACGACGGTCAGCCCATCGTCGCCGCCGACAGCGGCACGGTCATTACTGCCTCCAACAACAGCGGCTACGGCAACTATGTCATCATCGACCACGGCAATATGAAAACCGTCTACGCGCATATGTCGGGGCTTGCCGTCAGCGCGGGGCAGACCGTCTCTCAGGGGCAGACCATCGGCTATCTCGGCGCGACGGGACGCGCCACCGGCACGCACTGCCACTTTGAGGTGTATGTCGGCGACAGCAGAACCGACCCCGCCGCGTACTTCTCCGGCATATCCTATTATAACTGCTGAGCGCAGTATAACCCTTTCCTCCGATAAAAAGATATGAGCATTAGATATAAAAGGCTGCTTTCCGTGCTGCTTGCGGCGGCACTCATGCTGCCAGCGCTGAACAATGCCGCCCCCGTGGAGGCGAGTGCCGCCTCGCAGGAGGAGCTGGATCAGCTCAAGAGCGAGCGCGACGCGCTCGTGCAGCAGCGGCAGGCACAGCAGGCAGTCGTCAACGAACTGAAAAACCAGCAGGCGAGCGTGCTTGCCGTCAAGCAGGCGCTTGACGAGCGCAATATGTACACCCAGTGGCAGATAGAGCTGACCCAGCAGGAAATCGAACTCTACGACGGCATGATCGCCGACAAGAGCATTGAGGTCGACGAAGCCAAAACGCTTGAGGCGCAGCAGCTTGATAAATACCGCACGCGTGTGCGCGCTATGGAAGAGAATGGCAGCTCAAGCTATGTGGAGTATCTGCTCGATGCCGATTCGCTGTCGGATTTTCTCACGGCGGTGGACGACATCGGCGAAATCATGCAAAGCGATCGCACGCTTGAGGATGCATACATAGAGGCGCGCGAGAACACGGAGGCTGTCGTCGCCGAGTATGAGGAGTACAAGGCGGACATCGTTGAAAAGCAGGACGAGCTGCGCAATGAACAGGCGGAGCTTCAAGCCGAGCTTGACGAGGCGACACAGCTCATAACCGACATCACCGCGAACCTCGCCGATAACGCCGCCGTGCTCGAACAGTTTGAGGCTGCCGAGCGCGAGGCGGAGACGAATGTTGCCAACATGGTGCTCGCGCTTGAGAAGCAGCGCCAGGCGGAGGCAGCCGCCGCCGTCGCGGGCACGGGCGCGTTCATCTGGCCCGTCCCGTCGTGCACGTATCTCACCAGCCGCTTCGGGCTGCGCGTGCACCCAATCTACGGCACGACCAAGTCCCACACCGGCGTTGACATCGGCGCGGAATCCGGCGCGACCATCGTCGCGGCGGACGGCGGCACGGTCGTCATGGCGGGCGTGAACAGCGGCTACGGCAACTGCGTGATGATTGACCACGGCAACGGGTATAAGACGCTGTACGGGCATATGTCCTCCATCGCCGTCACGAACGGGCAGACCGTTTCCCAGGGCGATACCATAGGCTACGTCGGCAGCACTGGTGTCTCCACAGGACCGCATTGCCACTATGAGGTGTGGAAGGACGGCTCACGCATCGACCCTGAGCAGTTTTACACCGGGCTGACGTTTTCCGAAAGCGCCGGAGTATAGCAGCATTTGCAGCATTTGCAGGACAGTCACGGATAATGGCTGTCCTGCTTGTGTGAAAAGCGCCGTATGATGCGGCGGAAAGGAGCAGCATTTGAAAAATATATTCCGAAGATTCTTCTACAATCTCTGGCGCGTCATTACCGCCATTTTCAATATCGGTGTTTCACTCAAGTACGTTTTGCTTGCCTGCGCCGTGCTAACCGCCGGGACGTATTTCTATACGCATCACAAGATGATACAGCAGGTCGGCGGCAAGAGCGAGTATGACGAGGCGATGCGCTATATCGAGATAAAGAACATCTGCGACGAGCGCTTTATTGACGAGGTTGACAGAACCGCGATGGGCGACTCCGCTGCGGCGGCAATGGTCTCCGGGCTCGGCGATTCGTGGAGCTATTACATGACCGCCGATGAGTATAAGACGTATCAGCTCTCCTCTACAAATGAATATTCCAACATCGGCATGACGATAATGCAGGATGAAAACTCCGGCGGCTATCAGGTCGTTGCCGTCAGTGCGGATTCTCCCGCCGCGTGGGCGGGGCTTTCCGCCGGCATGATCATCACCGACGTTGACGGCGAGGACGTGACCGGGCAGGATGTGGACTATGTCCGCACGCTCATCCGCTCCCGCATGAACACGAAGTTCACCCTCGGCATCAACCGCGGGCAGCAGACGATAGAGGTCGATTGCTCCACGTCGTATGTCAGCCCCGTCAGCTACCGTATGGAAAAGACGGAGGCGGGCTATGTCAAGATAGACAATTTTGAAGCCGGCAGCGGGCAGGACGCGATAAACGCCATTGAGGATCTGCTTGCGCAGAAGGCAGTCGCGCTGTGCATCGACCTGCGCGGCAATCCGGGCGGGCTAAAAACCGAGGCAGCGGCGCTGCTGGATTACCTGCTCCCCAAGGGCACGCTCTTTATCGAGCGCGACAAGGACGGCAATCAGGAGGTCACGGAATCCGACGGTATGTGCGTGCAGATCCCCATCGTCGTCCTCATCAACACCGAGACTTACAGCGAGGCGGAGCTTTTCGCCGCCGTGCTGCAGGAGTACAACTGGGCGTTACTCATGGGCGAGCCGACGCATGGCAGAACGAGAACGCAGGTCACCATTCCCCTTGAGGACGGCAGTGCCATCCGCCTCTCCACCAAGACCTACCTCACCCCGAACGGCACGGACATCTGCAAAGCCGGCGGCGTTGTGCCGGATTCCATCGTCTACAACTCCGATGCCTCCGCCACCGGCACCACCGAGGGCACCACAGGCATCAGCGACGGCTCTGCGAGTACGTCCAACGACGATCAGCTCATGGCGGCGCTCAAATATTTGAGTTGACACGGCGGCGCAATATCAATATAATATATAGGCTAAAAAATAATCAAAAACCAAACGCGAATCACACTGAAAAGGGGAACGTTTTCATGCCCAACAATTCCAATAGATTCAAAATGAGCCAGGAGCGTCTTGACGCTATCAAGGAGGAGCTCAACTATCTTGAGACTGTCCGCGAAAAGGAAGTGGCGGAGCTTATCAAGGAGGCGAGAAGCTTCGGCGACCTTTCGGAAAACAGCGAGTATGACGAGGCTAAGACCGAGCAGGGCAAGCTCTACTCCAAGATCGCCGAGCTGAAGGTTCTCATCGAGAACGCGGAGATCGTCGATAATATCGACATTGACGCGCCCAAGGATGCCGTCACCCTCGGCAGCATCGTCAAGGTGCTCGACATGGAGGACGAGTTTGAGGAGACGTATGAGATCGTCGGCTCGCAGGAGGCAAACCCCAAGGAGGGGCGCATCTCCGACGACTCTCCCCTCGGCAAGGGGCTGCATGGGCACAGAGCCGGCGACATCGCGCTCATTGATGCCCCTGTCGGTCAGCTCAAGTTCAAGATTATCTCCGTCGAGAACAAGTAATACACGCAGGATATTATGTAAACTGGGCGCGGCAAGACTGTCACGCCCGGTTCTGCGATTTTTGTGATTTTTATAGATAGGTGGTTTTAGGAATGAGCGAAGCAGTCAACAATCAGCAAAACGACGCTATGGAGCTTTCCGAGATTCTGCAGGTTCGCCGGGACAAGCTCGCGGCGCTCCGACAGGAGGGGAGAGATCCGTTTCAAAAGACGAAATTCACGCGCAGCGCATGGTCGAGCGAGATAAAGGGCGATTATGCCGCCTTTGACGGCAAGACGGTCTCCGTTGCCGGGCGCATCATGTCCAAGCGCGGCATGGGCAAGGCGATATTCTGCCACATCAAGGACGACAAGGGGCAGATACAGCTCTACATCCGCTCCGATGCCGTCAGCGAGCAGGAATTTGCGGATTTCCGCAAGTATGACATCGGCGATATCGTCGGTGTCAGCGGCTATGTTTTCAAGACGAAAACGGAGGAGATCTCCGTCCACGTTGAGACGGCGGTGCTGCTCTCTAAGTCCCTGCGCCCCCTGCCGGAGAAGTTCCACGGCATGACGAATACAAGTACCGCCAGCGCTACGTTGACCTCATCGTCAACGACGAGAGCCGCCGCAATTTTGAGATACGCTCCCGCTTCATCAGCTATGTCCGCCGCTATCTCGACGCGCGCGGCTATATGGAGGTCGAAACGCCCGTTCTCAACACCATCTCCGGCGGCGCGACTGCCCGCCCTTTCATCACGCACCATAACACTCTTGATATAGATATGTTTCTTCGCATCGCGACGGAGCTCAATCTCAAGCGCCTCATCGTCGGCGGCATTGAGCGCGTCTACGAGATAGGGCGCATCTTCCGCAACGAGGGCATGGACACCCGCCATAATCCCGAGTTCACCACGGTCGAGCTGTATGAGTCCTATGCCGATTTCAACGACATGATGGATCTATTTGAGGAGCTGCTCTCCGGCGCGGCGATGGAGATACTCGGCACTTACGAGGTCAATTGGCTTGACCATGAGGTCAGCCTCGCCCCGCCGTTCCGCCGCATGACAATGGCAGAGGCGGTCAAGGAGTATCTGGGTGTGGACTTCATGGCGATAAGCTCCGATGAGGAGGCTGTCGCGGCGGCGAAGAGCGTCGGCGTGGACATGGATAAGGTCGAGCAGACTTGGGGACACGCGCTGTATGAGTGCTTTGACCAGAAAGTCGAGGAGAAGCTGATACAGCCCACGTTCATCACCATGCACCCGGTCGATGTCTCGCCGCTGGCAAAGCGCAGCCCCGCCGACCCGCGCCTGACGGAGCGGTTCGAGCTGTTCATCTGCTGCAGCGAGATGGGCAATGCCTTCTCCGAGCTTAACGACCCCATTGACCAGAAGCAGCGCTTCCAAAAGCAAGTCGAGATGCGTGCCAAGGGCGACGACGAGGCGGGCATGATGGACGAGGACTTCATCAACGCCTTGGAGTACGGCATGCCCCCCACCGGCGGGCTCGGCATCGGCATCGACCGCTGCGTCATGCTCCTCACCGGCTGCAGCTCCATAAGAGACGTGATACTGTTCCCGACGATGAAGAGTTTGGATAAGTAAGGATTCAAAAAAACCAGTATTTATGCGGGTTTGCGGACTTTCGGAAGTCATGAAACTTACGAATTTAC
>CAVGKI010000087.1:0-7409 GCA_963629655.1 Butyricicoccaceae bacterium
GCTGGCGGTTTGCGAGGCTCTCCACAGCACGCAGACGGTCGCGCAGCTCCGCCGCCTTTTCAAAGCGCAGCTCCTCTGCCGCCTGCTCCATCTTTTCTTTCAGCTCTGCCGACAGCTCGGCGCTCTTGCCCTCCAATATCAGCGCCGCCTGCGCCATGCGGCGGCGGTATTCCTCGTCGTCCGGCTCGCCCCTGCACCATCCGGCGCAGTTGCCCATCTGGTAGTTGAGACACGGACGCTCCCTGCCTATATCGCGCGGGAATGTCTTTGCGCAGGACGGCAGGCGCAGCGTCTTCTGTATCGTCTCGATTATCTCGCGCGTCTGTCCGCGGCTGCCGAACGGTCCGTAATAGCACCCGCCGTCCTTGCCGTGCTTGTTGACAAGGCTCATTTTCGGATATTTGCTGCCCGCGTCCATGCGGATAAAGGGATAGCCCTTGTCGTCCTTGAGCAGAATGTTGTATTTCGGCTTATGACGCTTAATGAGCGAATTTTCCAGCACGAGCGCCTCAAACTCGCTCCCTGCGACGATGACATTAAAGTCCCGCACCTTCTCTGCCATTGCGGCGACCTTGGGCAGGTGCTCGCCGTGGAAATAGCTCGTCACGCGGTTTTTCAGCTTTTTTGCCTTGCCGACGTATATGACCTCGCCATGCTCGTCGAGCATGATATACACCCCCGGCAGCAGCGGGAGATTATTCGCCTTTTCGCTGAGAGTGTCGAGCATGTTTTTTACGCCTCGCTGTTTGATTTCTCCGGCTCTTTTTTGCCGCCGAATATCGTCCACACGGTTATGGATACGATCACGATAATGCCGCCGACAAGCGCGAACACGCCGGGGCGCTCCCCGTCGAATATCAGCACCCAGACGGGATTGAGAAGCGGCTCAAGCGCGCCGAGCAGGCAGCACGCCAGCGGCGGGCAGTACTCCGTCGCCTTGACATAGAGTATGTACGGAATGCCGAGCTGGAGCACGCCAAGAATGAAGATGTTGAGCGTGGCGCTCGGCGTGAATACGGGCTTTGTGGCAATGATGAACGGCAGCCCGACAAGGAACGTGAATATCTGCCCGTTGAGCACGGCGCTGAAGCGTTCGTCCCCCTCGGCAGTGCCGACGACGATGAACATGCCCGCCATGAACATACCGGCGGCAATGGCAACAAAGTTGCCGAGGATATAGCCGGGCTTAAGCTGGTCAAAAAAGAATAGCGCGATGCCCGCGAGCGCCGCAATGACGACCGCCAGATCCTCTCGGCGTATCTTCTGCTTGAGAAAGACGGCGGAGAAAATGACGATGAACACTGGCGAGGTAAATTGCAGCACGATGGAGTTTGCCGCAGTGGTGAGCTTGTTTGCCACGGCAAAGCAGGTGTAAACGCTCCCTGCGAGGACGCCGCCGAGGAGCGTGCGTTTATTGCAGATATAATGCTTTTTCGTGATGAGCATATACACCACGAACGTCAGCCCTGCGATAAGACTGCGCATACCGGCAATGGCAAAGCCGTTCCACGGAATGAGCTTTATAAAAACGCCCGCTATGCTCCACAAAGCGGCGCACAGCAGCATTTCAAGCATTGCAAGGTTCTCTTTTTTCATGTGACACGCCTCCTGATAATATGAGGATATATAACGAGGGGCGTGTAATGAACACGCCCCCTTGTTTCTCGATTCGTTTCAGCCGATCATTCGGAAAAGTCAGAGTCAATAAGCTCAGACAGGGTCGCGATAGCATCCTCCTCGTCCGCGCCGTCGGCAATAATGGTGATGGCGGTGCCCTTCACTATGCCGAGGGAGAGAACGCCCAAAAGGCTCTTGGCGTTGACGCGGCGCTCATCCTTCTCGACCCATATGCTGCTCTTGAACTCGTTGGCTTTCTGAATGAAGAAAGTCGCGGGTCTGGCATGAAGACCTACCTGATTGTTAATGACTACTTCTTTGGTTATCATACTTGCCACTCCTTATACTAATACAAGACTGTGCTGACAGTTTATCAAATTTTAAGCCAATCGTCAACAGCTTTCGTCCGTTTCGTTGTTTTTCACATTTCTTAACAAACGTATCGATGGATTTTATTTCAGTTCGACAACAGTTACGCCCGCTTCGCCCTCGCCGAATCTTCCTAAACGGAAGGATTTGACGCTTTTGTTCTTCTTGAGCATCTGCTGCACGGCTGCGCGCAGCACGCCTGTGCCCTTGCCGTGTATAATGGTGACGGTCTTGAGCTTTGACATGACTGCGCTGTCGATATACCGCTCCGCCGCGAGCACGCCCTCCGCCGCCTCCATGCCGCGCAGGTCTATCTCCGACGCGACGGTCGCCGTTCTCAGTGTCGCTGCGGCTGCGGCTGACACGGAGGTCTTTTTCTTCGCGCTCTCCCCCTCAAGCAGCAGCACCTCGTCCTCCTTGGCGGTCACGTTCATTATACCTGCGCGCAGCGTCAGCACCCTCTCCGGCGAGACGGAGACGACCTCCGCCTTCATGCCCATGGATTTTATCTTCACGGTGTCGCCGGGGCGTATCTCGCGGGAGGAGCGCTCTTCCTCCGCCGCCGGCGCGGCGGCGGGGCGCAGGCTGTCCTCGTGCCTGTTGAGGCGGCGGCGCAGCTCGCTGCGCGCCTCATTGATGCGCTGTGCGTCCTCATCGTCGTTTTTATGCTTTTTCATCTCGTCAAGCTCGGCAAAAACCTGCTCCGCCGTGGCGCGCGCGTCGGCGATGATGCGCTCCGCCTCGCGGCGGGACTTCTGGTCGGCTTTTTCGAGGCGCACGTCAAGCTCCGCTTTCAAAAAAGCCGCTTTCTTCGCGTTCTCATCCGCCTGACGCAGCTTTGCCGCAACCTCGTCGCGCTCCTTTTCCAGCATGAGACGCGTCTGCTCCAGCTTTTCTATCGTGCTCTCAAAGCTCGCGGATTCGGTGTTGACGCGGCTTTTCGCGTCGGCTATCACATCATCCCTCAGTCCGAGGCGCTTGGAGATGGCAAAGGCGTTGGACTTGCCGGGAATGCCGACAAGCAGATGATACGTCGGGCGCAGCGTCTCCACGTCGAACTCGCACGAGGCGTTCTGCACCCCCGGCTCATTCGTGGCATATACCTTCAGCTCGGCGTAGTGCGACGTCGCGGCGATCACCGCGCCCTTGCCGCGCGCGTTTTCGATTATCGCAATGGCAAGCGCCGCGCCCTCCGTGGGGTCAGTGCCCGCGCCCAGCTCGTCGAAGAGCAGCAGCGAGCGCTCGTCGCATTCGTCGAGTATGCTGACAATATTCTTCATGTGTGCGGAGAAGGTAGACAGGCTCTGCTCAATGCTCTGCTCGTCGCCGATGTCGGCGAGGATATGCGAGAACACGGGCATATTGCTGCCGTCGGCGGCGGAAATGTGCAGCCCGCACTGGCTCATTGCCGCCAAAAGTCCGATGGTTTTGAGCGTGACGGTCTTGCCGCCGGTGTTCGGTCCCGTTATCACGAGCGTGTCAAACTCGCCGCCGAGCTCAAGGCTGATGGGGACGGCGCTGCCCTGTTCGAGCAGCGGATGGCGCGCGCGGCGCAGCACCACGCCGCGCTCCGCGTCCAGCCCCGGCTGCCCGCAGTCAAGCTTGTATGACAGACGCGCCTTGGCAAAGATGAGGTCTAGCCGGACGAGAAGGTCAAAATCCGTCTCTATATCGTCGCGATGCTCGGCGCAGTCGGCGGAAAGCTCCGCCAGTATGCGCTCTATTTCCAGTTTTTCCTTTGCTGTGAGCTCGCGCAGCTCGTTATTTGCCTTGACCGCCGCCATCGGCTCGACAAACACCGTCATGCCGGAGGCTGACACATCGTGCACCAGTCCCTGCACCGCGCCCTTGCACTCCGCCTTCACCGGCACGACGTAGCGGTCGGAGCGCATGGTGATTATCGGCTCCTGCAGCACCTTGGCATAGCTCGGCGAGGATATTATTTTTTGCAGCGCATCGCGCGCACGTGCCGCCGCCGCCCTCATCTGGCGGCGTATGGTGCTCAGCTCCTGCGACGCGCTGTCGGCGATCTCCTCCTCGCCGACGACGGAGGTGCTTATCTTCTCCTCCAGAAACCTGTTGGCGCGCAGGGCGAAAAACAGGCTGTCGATACACGTCTTGCCGACGCTGTCATCGGCGATATATCCGCGCACAAGGCGCGCGCATTGCAGCACGCGCGCAATGTCCATCAGTCGCGCGTGTTCAGCGCGCCGCCGAGATCCGCGCGCGACAGCGACGCGCGCACATCGCGCACGCCGGAAAATGACGGGCTCTGTCGCACGGTCATCATGGTCTTTGCCGCGCTCGTCTCATCCTGACGGCGCTTGACCTCGGCAGGCTCGAACGAGGGCGAAAGCGCCGCCGCCCGCTCCTTTGCCGCGTCCGACACCGCCTCATGCGCCAGCATTTCCAGCACTGCCGGAAGCTCCAGCGTCAATAGTGATTTTTCCGTAAAGCTCATTTTTGTCTACTCCGTATGTTCCGTGTGCACGCCGTTCACAGGCGCACGTTTTTGTAATAGTCCAGCGCGGAAAAGCGCCGCTCCGTCTGCCGCAGAAGATACGCCTCCGCCGCGTCAGCGAGGCGCTTGGACGCATCATCATCTGCTGTGAAAGAGAAGAGCTGCTTCGCGGGAGCCTCGACAATATAGCGCATCGCGGCGAGCGAGCCCTCGCACAGCGGCACAGCCGTGCCGAGCGCCGCCGTGCGGCACGCGCGGCAGCATATCTGCCCGCTCGTGAGGCTGAGATACGGCTCTGCCGGCTGCTTTTTCCCGCATGCGGCGCAGGAGGAAAGCTCCGGCGTGTATCCCGCGATGCACATCGCGCGCAGCTCAAACGCCGCCTTGATATGCTGCTGCGGGTAAAGCTCCTTGCTCAGCGCGTAAAGTGAGTTCAGCCCCAACTGCATCAGCGGTGCGTCCGGCTGATCCTCCACGGAGAGCGCGTCAAGGCACTCGGCGAAATAGCACCCCAGCGAAAGCGCCGTGATGTCCGCGCGCAGTCCGTCGAACGCTTCAAGCACCGTGCCCTCGTTCACCGTCCATTTTCCCTTGTTGAAAAAAAGCGTCAGCTCGGAATAAGTGAGCTGCTGTGTCGCGGCGGCGGTTTTGCTGCCCTTGCGCAATGCGCCGCGCGCCTTGGCGCTCATCTTCCCGTGCTGCCGCGTGAGCAGGTTTATTATCCTGTCGGATTCCTTATATCTCACCTCGCGCAGCACCAGCGCCTGCATCGTCTCGTACATATGTACTCTCTCAGTCCGCCGGGCGGGGCAGCTCCCCCGCCCTGTCGGTTTTCTTTCTACCGTTTTCCATGGGATGCTCGTCTGCGGTGTTTTTGTACAGCAGATAATAAAGCGGGTCGCCCGTCTCGGCAAATGCCTGCCAGATAGTGTCTCGTTCCATCGCAAACCACCTCGCCGATATTATCTGCACTCAGCTCCGCCTTAGTGATGGTATATATTGACGTGTATAAACACGCGTCAATACAGCTACTCGTTTTTGAAGCCGAAGTTGCGCAGAAGCGAGGTCGAGTCGCGCCAATTCTCCTTGACCTTGACCCAGGTCTGCAAATTGACCTTTGTCCCCATGAACTCTTCAATATCCGCGCGCGCCAGCTCGCCTATGCGCTTGAGCATTGCGCCCTTTTTGCCGATGATAATGCCCTTGTGGCTGTCCTTTTCGCAGTATATCGTCACTTCAAGGTCGATAATGCCGTTATCCCGCTCGCTAAAGCGCGTGACCTCCACCGCCGTGCCGTGCGGTATCTCCTTGTCGAGACATTTCAGCAGCTTCTCGCGCACAAGCTCGGCGCATATCTGTCGCTCCGGCTGGTCGGTTATCATATCGTCCGGGAAAAGGTGCGGTCCTTCGACGGCGTACTTTTCCATCTCGTCCAAAAGCTCCGATATCCCCTCGCCGGTCTTGGCGGAAATGGGGAGCAGCGCGTCAAAATCATACGCGGCGGAGTAGAGCGCCATTACCTCAAGCAGGCGTGTGCGCTCCACGGTGTCTATCTTGTTTATCACGAGCACGGCGGGCGCGCCCGTCTCGCGCAGGCGGGAAATAAGCCCCTCCTCCTGCTTGCCTATCTCCGCCACAGGCTCAACGAGCAGCAGCACAAGGTCAACATCCGCCACACTCTGACTGACGACATTGACCATATAATCGCCCAGACGTGTGCGCGGCTTGTGGAAGCCCGGCGTGTCCATCAGCACAAGCTGCGTCTCGCCGCGCTCGACAATGGCGGTGATGCGGTTGCGCGTGGTCTGCGGCTTGTCGGAGACTATCGCGATCTTCTCCCCGACAAGGGCATTCGTGAGCGTGGATTTGCCGACATTAGGTCTGCCGCATATTGTTATCATCGCTGATTTTTCCATGGTATTCTCCTCTGTATTCGTTCTTTGCTTTCAATCGTCGCCCATGATGGCTTTTTCCCTTGCGCGCATCGCGCGCTTCATCTCGCCCTCGTCCACATGGTCATACCCCAAAAGGTGCAGCACCGAGTGCACAGTAAGATACATCAGCTCCCGCTCGTACCCGTGTCCTAGCTCCTCGCCCTGCGCGGCGCAGCGCGGAACGGAGATCATCATGTCACCCAGCAGCACCGCGCCCGTGTCCATGTCCCGCTCGCAAGCCTCCGCGTCGAACGCGCCGGGCACAAGCTCATTCATCGGAAAGCTCAAAACATCCGTCGGTCTGTCAACATTGCGAAACTCCTTGTTGACGCTGTGTATGCCCTCATCGTCCGTCAGCATGACGCTGACAACGCACGGCACGTCCACGCCCTCCGCGTCGAGCGCCATATTCACCGCCCTTTTGATGCACGCGGCGGAGTTATTATGCCCCAGCCCCGTCATATCACGGCTCACATATATTTCATGCTTCATCGTCATTTCCTCTTATAGCTTTTCTTTGGCAGCACCTTTGCACTCTCCGGCGGGTGCTTCTTGTCGTAGACCTCATATGCCTCGATTATCTTCTGCACAAGGCGGTGACGCACGACATCAGAGCCCGTGAGCGTGCACACGGCAATGTCCTCGATATTATCCAGCACGCGCATGGCGATCTTCAGCCCGCTGGTCTTGTCCTCCGGCAGGTCTATCTGCGTAATATCGCCGGTGATAACGACCTTTGAGCCAAAGCCTATGCGCGTGAGGAACATCTTCATCTGCTCGCGGGAGGTGTTCTGCGCCTCGTCGAGGATGATGAAGCTGTCGTCGAGCGTGCGGCCGCGCATATAGGCCAGCGGCGCGACCTCGATATTCCCGCGCTCAAGGTACTTCTGGTACGTGTCCGCGCCGAGCATATCGAAAAGCGCGTCGTACAGCGGGCGCAAATAAGGGTCTACCTTGCTCTGCAGATCGCCGGGGAGAAAGCCCAGCCGCTCACCCGCCTCGACCGCAGGGCGCGTGAGGATAAAGCG
>CAVGKI010000088.1:0-7282 GCA_963629655.1 Butyricicoccaceae bacterium
CACAACCTGCCGGGGAGGAAAATAATCCTCAAGGGCAACCACGACTACTGGTGGAGCACGGCGGCGCGGGCGAAGCGCTTTTTCGCCGAAAACGGGATAGATACAATAGATATACTCAACAACAACTGCTTTGAGTACGGCGAATACGCCCTGTGCGGCACGCGCGGCTGGTTTTACGAGGAGGAGCGCGGCGGCGAGCACGACAAAAAGGTGATGCGCCGCGAGATAATGCGCCTTGAAGCCTCGCTGAAAGCGGCGGGGGAGCGGGAAAAGCTTGTCTTTCTGCATTATCCGCCGGTATACATGGGCTATAAATGCCCGGAAATACTCGCACTGCTGAAGGAGCACGGAGTGCGCCTGTGCTGCTACGGGCATATTCACGGCAAGGGCTGCCGCTATGCCTTCAACGGCTGGCGCGACGGGACGGAGTATAAGCTCGTCTCGGCGGATTTCGTGGATTTTAAGCCCGTAAAGCTCATGGATTGACAGGTTTGTAAAAAAACCTGAAAAAGTATTTATTTTGTCATTGATTTTAGAAGAGAAATCTGATAATATACAACAGGTTATGCACATATAGAGGAGGAAATCAACCATGAATCTCAAGAACGTAGAGAAGAAAGAAAATAATTCCGCATCATTTCAGGTAGAGACCGACAAGGCAGAGTTCGAGTCCGCCGTTAACAAGGCCTATCTGAAAGCCAAGAGCGATATATATATTCCGGGCTTCCGCAAGGGCAAAGCGCCCCGCGCTGTTGTCGAGGGTATGTACGGCGCAGAGGTGTTCTATCAGGATGCCATTGATGAGCTTGCCCCCGAGGCTTTTGAAGCCGGCATTGACGCTTCCGAGCTGAGAATCGTCGGTACGCCCGCCGTTTCCGATGTCAAGGTCACGGACGAGCGCACCGTGGAGTACACTTTTGCCGTCACGATCTACCCCGAGGTCACTCTCGGTCAGTACAAGGGGCTTGAGGCGGAAAAGGAAGAGCCTGTTGTTGACGAGGCGGCGGTCGATGCGGAGGTCAACGCCGCACGCAAGCGCAACGCGCGCATGCTGACGGTCGAGGATCGCGCCGCCGCAATGGGCGACACCGCGAATATCGACTTCGACGGTTTCCTCGACGGGGAGCGCTTTGACGGCGGAAAGGCAGAGGGCTACGACCTTGAGCTTGGCTCGAACTCCTTTGTTCCCGGCTTTGAGGAGCAGATTGTCGGCATGAGCATAGGCGAGGAGAAGAATATAGACATCACCTTCCCCGCAGAATACACGCCGGAGCTTGCCGGCAAGGCAGTCGTTTTCAAGGTCAAGCTCAACAGCCTCACCGCCGCCGAGCTTCCCGAGGCGGACGATGAGTTTGCCAAGGACGTTTCCGAGTTTGACACGCTTGCAGAGTATAGGGCAGATGTCCGCGCCAAGCTTGAAAAGTCCGCGCAGGAGCGCGCGGAGAATGCTTTCCGCACCGAGATCCTCCGTCAGGCATGCGATAACCTCGTCGTTGACATTCCTGAGGTCATGATCGAGGAGAAGATAGAGACTATGCTCCGCGGCTTTGCCTCCAGCTACGGGCTCAATTCCCGCGACATTCCCCTTGACAGGCTCAAGGAGATGCTGGGCTTCAGCGATGAGTTTGTCAACACGTCGGTTCGCCCGGGCGCTGAGTTCGAGGTGAAGAACGACCTGCTCGTTGAAGCCATTGACAAGGCGGAATCGGTCGAGGTGAGCGACGAGGAGGTTGAGGAATATGTCAAGAAGGTCGGCGCAGATGTCAATGCAGATCCCGAAGAGCTCAAAGACTACTACGGCTTTGACTTCATCAAGGAGCAGTGCAGAAAGGAAAAGGCGCTATCCGTGATATACGACACAGCAGTCATCGTTGCGGCAAAGCCCGCCGAGACCGAGGCGGCAGCCGAGGACGCGCCCAAGACCGAGGACAAGCCCAAAACAAAGAAGAGCACCAAGACCAAGAAAGCGGAGGACGGCGCGGACGCGGCAGAGGAAAAGACCGAAGCCAAGCCCAAGACCGCCAGAAAGAAAGCCGCGCCCAAGACCGAGGACAAGGCTGAATAATTATCCGGGATAAAGGCTATGCTCTCTTGGATGCTGATATTTTGAAGGAGAGTTTAATAGAATGAGTTTAGTACCTTATGTAGTTGAACAGACCAGCCGCGGCGAGCGCTCGTATGATATTTTCTCCCGTCTCCTTAACGACAGGATCATCATGCTCTCCGAGGAGGTCAACGACACGACCGCAAGCCTTGTCGTGGCGCAGCTTCTGTATCTTGAGGCGCAGGATCCCGACAAGGACATACAGTTTTATATCAACAGCCCCGGCGGCGTTGTGACGGCAGGTCTGGCGATATACGACACCATGCAGTACATCAAGCCCGATGTTTCCACCATCTGCATCGGCATGGCGGCGTCCATGGGCGCGTTTCTGCTGTCCTGCGGCGCAAAGGGCAAGCGCATTGCCCTGCCCAATGCCGAGATCATGATTCACCAGCCCTCCGGCGGCAGTCAGGGGCAGTGCACCGACATTCAGATCCAGGCAGAGCAGATACTCAAGATAAAGAAGCGGCTCAACTCCATCCTTGCCGAGAATACCGGCAAGAGCATCGAGACCATCGAGGCGGACTGCGAACGTGACCACTTTATGACTGCCGAGGAAGCACAGAGCTACGGTATCATCGACAAGGTCATATACAAGCGCTGAATCGTAGAACAGGGTTTTCTATGGGGGAACGGTCGTTCCCCCATAGTTTTAATGGAGGAAGGGGAGAACCAGCATGGGTAAGTTTGATGACAGAAGAAGCCTGAGATGCTCGTTCTGCGGCAAGCCGCAGTCGGCGGTCAACCGGCTCATCGCCGGAAACGGCAGTTATATATGCGACGAGTGCGTGCGTATGTGCGCCAGTATAATCAATGATGACGGCATGCTTGAGCCCGCAAACGTCAGCGGCAGCGACGGGCTGACGCTCAAGTTCGACAATCTGCCCAAGCCTATGCAGATCAAGGCGCGCCTTGACGAGTATGTCATAGGGCAGGACAAGGCGAAGGTCGCGCTGTCCGTCGCCGTGTACAATCACTATAAGCGCATTCTCCGCTCCGGCAAGTCGGAGGTGGAGCTGCAAAAGAGCAATATTCTGCTCATAGGTCCCACCGGCAGCGGCAAAACGCTCTTCGCCCAGACGCTGGCGAAGATGCTCGACGTGCCGTTCGCCATTGCCGATGCCACCACGCTCACCGAGGCGGGCTATGTCGGCGAGGACGTGGAAAACGTCATCCTCAAGCTTTTGCAGGCGGCGGATTTTGACGTGGAGCGCGCCCAGCGCGGTATAATCTACATCGACGAGATAGATAAGATCGCCCGCAAGAGCGAGAACACCTCCATCACGCGCGATGTTTCCGGCGAGGGCGTGCAGCAGGCGCTTTTGAAGCTGCTGGAGGGCACTGTGGCGAACGTTCCCCCGCAGGGCGGGCGCAAGCACCCGCATCAGGAGTTTATTCAGGTCGATACGACAAATATTCTCTTCATCTGCGGCGGTGCGTTCGACGGGCTGGATAAGATAATAGAAAAGCGCACGAACAAAAAGACAATGGGCTTCGGCGCGGATATCGTCAGCAGCAATGAGCGCGACGTCGGCGAGATACTTGCGCAGGTGCAGCAGCACGACCTTTTGAAATTCGGCATCATCCCGGAGCTTGTCGGTCGTCTGCCGGTCATTGCCTCGCTCGCCTCGCTCACGCGCGACGACCTTGTGCGCATACTCACCGAGCCCAAGAACGCCATGACGAAGCAGTACAAGGCGCTGTTTGACTTTGACAAGGTGAAGCTCGACTTTGAGCCGTCGGCGCTGGAAGCCGTCGCCGACAAGGCGATAGCGATGAAGATCGGCGCGCGCGGACTGCGCAGCGTCATGGAGGGCGTGATGACCGACATCATGTACACTGTGCCCTCCGACCCGACGGTGAGCCGCGTGGTCATTACCGCGGAGAGCGTCAACGGCACGGAGCAGCCGCGCGTTGAGCATATCAACGACAAGGCTTGACACCTGCAGCTTGACAGCATGACCGCGCATTACAGCCTCCCGGAAAGGAGAAGACCGAATGAACAGCGAAATGATATATGACGTTAAAAAAATGCCGATGCTCGCGCTGCGCGGCTTGAGCGTTTTTCCGCGAACGATCCTCATGTTCGATGTGGAGCGCAGACCGTCCGTTGCGGCGCTGGATGCAGCGATCAACGCGGATCAGCTCATCTTTCTTGCCGCGCAGAAGGATCCCACTGCCGACGCGCCTGAGGAGAGCGATATATACCATGTCGGCACCGTCTGCCGCATACACCAGCAGCTACAGGAGCCGCGCGGTCTGACACGCGTGATGGTGGAGGGAATATGCCGCGCGGAGGCGATAAGCATCGACACTGCCGGCAAATACTTCACCGCAGAGCTCCGCGAGCTTGAGGATAAGCCGGAGCGCGTGAGCGAGGCGCGCAAGGAGGCGCTTTTGCGCAACTGTCTCTCGCTCTTTGAGGAGTATATGCATTATAACTCCGACATGATAAAAGAGCAGATACTCAACCTCCTTGCCAACCCCACGCCGGCATACGTCTCCGACTATATTGCGCACAATGTGCGGCTCAGCGTTGAGGATAAGCAGGCGCTGCTGGAGGAGCTGTATCCCTGCCGCCGTCTCGCGCTGCTGGTGAAGCTGCTCAACAACGAGCTGAACATCATCAGCATCGAAAAGAAGATAAACGACGCGGCGCAGGAGGCGATAAGCCAGAACCAGCGCGAGTTTTATCTTCGCGAGGAGCTGAAAGCCATACAGGCGGAGCTCGGCGAGGACGGACAGATCGACGATATTGACGATTACCGTATGCGGATAAGCGCGCTGCCCGTGGCTGACGATGTGCGCGCAAAGCTCCTCAAGGAGCTGGGGCGGCTCGCAAAGCAGCCGTTCGGCTCGTCCGAGGCGGCGGTGCTGCGCGGATATCTGGATGTGTGCCTTGAAATACCGTGGGGAAAGGCAACAAAGGAGACAGTCGACATTGCAAAGGCGCGCAAGCTTCTCGACGATGAGCATTACGGCTTGGACAAGGTAAAGGAGCGCGTGCTTGAGTATCTTGCCGTAAAGCAGCTCTCCCCGGAGATAAAGGGCGGGCTTTTGTGCCTTGTCGGACCGCCGGGAACGGGCAAGACCAGCATAGCCATGAGCATTGCCAGCGCCACCAACCGCAAGCTCTGCCGCGTGTCGCTCGGCGGCGTGCATGATGAGGCGGAGATACGCGGTCACCGCAAGACCTATATCGGCTCAATGCCGGGGCGCATTGTCAGCGGCATTATCCAGAGCGGCAGCATGAACCCGCTCATGGTGCTCGACGAGATCGACAAGCTCGGCTCCGACTATCGCGGCGATCCGAGCGCGGCGCTTTTGGAAACGCTCGACGGCGAGCAGAACAGTGCGTTCCGCGATAATTTTCTTGAAATACCGCTCGACCTTTCGGGCGTGTTCTTCATCACGACGGCGAACACCACCGACACGATACCGCGCGCACTGCTTGACCGCATGGAGGTCATAGAGCTGCACAGCTATACGGACGAGGAAAAGGTGGAGATCGCCAAGCGTCATCTCCTGCCCAAGCAGCGCAAAAAGCACGGCTTGAAGGCAAGCCAGCTGAAAATCGACGATGCGGCGCTGCGCGAGATTATATCCGGCTACACGCGCGAGTCCGGTGTGAGGCTTCTTGAGCGTGAGCTTGCCGCCGTCTGCCGCAAGGCGGCGGGCGGGATAGCCGAGGGCAGGTATAAGAGCCTTACGCTGAAAGCGGGCAAGCTGGAGGAAATTCTCGGACCTGTGAAATTCAAGCCGGAGCCGTTCCGCTTTTATGATGAGGTCGGGCTTGTGCACGGGCTGGCGTACACCGCCGTCGGCGGAGAAACGCTTGATGTTGAAGCGCTCGTCACCGAGGGCAGCGGCAAGCTGGAGCTTACGGGCAATCTCGGCGACGTGATGAAGGAATCGGCAAGGGCGGCGGTCAGCTTTATCCGCAGCCGCGCCGTGAAGCTCGGCATTGACCCGGAGTTTTACAAGAACAGAGATATACATATCCACTACCCGGAGGGCGCGGTGCCAAAGGACGGTCCGTCCGCTGGTGTGACGACCTGCGTGGCGCTCGTTTCCGCGCTGACAGGTCGCCCCGTGCGCCACGATGTGGCAATGACGGGGGAGATCACGCTGCGCGGGCGCGTGCTGCCGATAGGCGGGCTGCGCGAAAAGACGATGGCGGCACTGCGCGCCGGCATAAAGACGGTCATAATCCCGGCGCAGAATATCCCCGACCTTGAGGAGATAGACCGCAAGGTGCGCACGCAGATAAGCTTTATCCCCGTCAGCTATGCCGACGAGGCGCTAGCTGCCGCGCTTGTCCCCGAAAAGGGCGAGGCGCATATGTCCGCCGCCGGTATGCTCACCAAAGCGGCGGACGCACCCAAGGTGAGACAGTGATATTTCATACGGAAAGGAGACACACATGGCAGCACTGAACGTGAATAAGACCGAGTTTGTAAAGTCCGCCGCGTCAAGGGAGCAGTTTATCCAAAGCTCCGTGCCGTGCGTCGCCTTTGCCGGAAAATCCAATGTCGGCAAGTCGTCGGTGATAAACCGGCTGCTCAACCGCAAAAACTTTGCGCGCGTCGGCTCCGAGCCGGGCAAAACCGTCCATGTGAATTATTTTCTCATTGACGGCAGGCTCTATCTTGTCGACCTGCCGGGCTACGGCTACGCAAAGGTGTCGCGCAGCGAGCGCGAGCGCTGGGGGCGGCTGATGGAGGATTTCTTCGCCGCAGGGCTTTTCCGCCTCGGCGTGATGATCGTGGACGCGCGCCACAAGCCCACGGCGGACGACATCACAATGGCGCAGTGGTTCAAGGACTCCGGCTGCCCGCTCGTCGTCGTCGCAAATAAGCTCGACAAGCTGAAAAAGAGCGAGATAGAGCCGAATCTTGCGCTGATACGCGCAACGCTCACGCTTCCCGATGATGTGCGCATTATCCCGTTTTCCGCCGAAAAGGGTCAGGGACGCGATGAGCTGATGAACGTACTGACAACGCTGATATGATAAAAATACAAGAGCAGGGGAGTTTTATGGTGACCTTGCTCTTGTATTTTGCGCGGAAATTTGCTAAAATAGCAAAAGAGTGACAGGCAATGCGAGGTGAGCGGTTATTGACGGGATCAAATCAATATGGGACGGGCTGGATTTCACATATCTGCTGAGTATTCTGC
>CAVGKI010000089.1:0-7191 GCA_963629655.1 Butyricicoccaceae bacterium
AAGGCAACACCGCACAACACGGCGGCGGCATCTGACGGATAATTTGTGCCCTGATATAGTCACTTTTTCTTGAAATACACAAAGTATTCCTGCGAAAAAGTGCCGTCATCAGAACCCAAATTCTCTCGCCAGCTATCCTTGCCGCATTATGCGGTATTGCCCTAAAATCCGTGAGGAGGTACAGGCATGAGCGAACAGGTCACATCCAAAATAAACAGCGGGGTTTTGACCGTCTGCGTAGCGGGGAGGGTGGATGCCTCCAACGCTGCGGAGATAGAAAGCAAAATTGCGGAGGCGCGCGCTGCCGCGCCATGCACGGAACTTGTGCTCGACGCGGAAAGGCTGAAGTACATCTCCAGCGCGGGTCTGCGGATACTTCTGCGCATACGCAAGGGAGTGCAGGAGCTGACGGTGATCAACGTCTCCCCGGAGGTCTATGAGATATTGGATGTGACGGGGTTTACGGAGATGCTGGCAGTGAAAAAGGCGTACCGCCGCCTTTCCGTGGACGGGTGCGAGATGATCGGAAAGGGCGCAAACGGCGAGGTTTACCGCTATGATGAGGAGACTATCATCAAGGTGTACTTCAACGCCGACGCTCTGCCGGACATTCAGCGCGAGCGGGAGCTGGCGCGCAAGGCGCTCGTGCTCGGCATCAATACCGCCATTCCGTATGATGTCGTGCGTATCGGGGAAAACTACGGAACGGTGATGGAGCTGCTTGCGGCGACCTCACTGTCCAAGATGATAAAAAATGACCCGGAGCATTTGGAACTGCCGCTCAGGTATTATGTGGATATGCTCAAGCAGATGCACGGTACGGAGGTGAAGCCCGGCGATATGCCCGATATGCGGCAGGTGGCGCTCTCTTGGGCGGCATTTGACCGCGAGCATCTGCCAAAGGAGCCGGGAGAGAAGCTGTATCAAATGGTGGCGGCAGTCCCGGAGCGGCACACAATGCTGCACGGCGACTATCATACCAACAACATCATGGTGCGCGACGGCGAGGCGCTGCTCATTGATATGGATACGCTCTGCATGGGGCATCCGATTTTCGAGCTGGGCTCCATGTTCAATGCCTTTGTCGGCTTTTCGGAGCTTGATCACGGGGTGGCGCAGCGCTTTTTCGGCTTTTCCTATGAGCTGGCCGAGACGTTCTGGCGCAGGGCGCTTGCCATGTATCTCGGCACGGAGGATGCGGCTGTGCTTGACGCGGTGGAGAACAAGGCAAGGCTCGTCGGCTATATGCGCCTTCTGCGCCGCACGCTCCGCCGCAGCGCACCGAATCGCGAGCAGCTTGCCGCGTTCTATAAAGCGCAGCTTGAGCGCCTGATACCCACGATAGATACGCTGGTCTTTTAAGTTCACACAGAGGACATAGATTTTCCCATGGGTTTATGGTATAAAGGATATAGGGCGGTATGCCCCAAAAGGAGAACATGAAAATGAAAAAGAAAATAATTTCAGTCTTGATGGCGCTGGCGCTCGGCATGATGATTCTGACCGGGTGCAGCTCCTCCGCCGTGCAGGAGAGCCAGAGCAGCGAAGCCCCCGCCGAGCAGACAGAGCAGCCGGAGCAGACCGGGCTTGCCAATCCGTGGACGGAGTCGGACAAGCAGGGCGTTGAAGCGGCGACCGGGTTTGCAATGACTGCGCCGGACGGAGCGACCGAGGTTGCATACAGCTATATGAGCGACGGCGGCATGGCGCAGATGAGCTATGTGCTCGACGGAATGAACTGGACATATCGGATGCAGATGACCGATGCGCTGACGGACATCTCCGGCATGTCGTATAGCTGGACAAGTCAGGAGGATGGAACCGTTTCCGGCAGAAATGCAGTTTACTATGCATATCTCGCCGCCGACGATGCGGCGGACACAGATGTGCAGGTTGTGAATTGGTATGACATGGTGACAGGTGTGAGCTATTCTCTCTCCGCTTCCGGCAAGGATATGGAGGGCATGGACATTCAGGCGTACGCGGAGGCACTGTATGCGCCCTTGCAGGAGGAGGCAACAGCCGACCCTGAGGAGGATCGCACGAACGAGCTGAACGACTATTTCCTCGGTGAGCACAAGCGCAGCGACGATGAAAGCACGCTGACGATCGCGGACAACGGTGACGGCACGTTCAAGGTCGATATCAACATTGTCAGACTTTGCTCACTGGAAAACGGTGTCGGAACATTTGACGACCACAAAATGACCTTTACGGTGGACGACCCGAGCGAAGCCAAGCTGACCGGCGTGATATACCGCGACAGCGACAACAGCCTGACGGTTGAGATTACGGACAGCACATGGACGCTCCTGCCGAACGGCGAAGTGCTGAGCGGCTTCGGAAAATAAAATAAGGGCTCTGCGTCAATGGTTGAGGTGGAGCAAAACAGAGAAAATCCAAAGCAAGAGAGTGCAAGGGAGACCGCGCACTCTCTTGAAAAAAAATAAAAATAGAACGGGATATACGGGGACTGTGAAAAAGTTCTGCTGAGTTTGGCGCAGGACTTTTTTTACAGCCCCCTGCGTCATTCAAACACAAGACACATAATATAGACAACATAATTTAATTAACATAATAAAATATACATAAAATAAATGACGTAATGCAAAACGCATAATTCGGTTTACATAATTATAAAGCTCACTGCAAAAAGCCGTATGTCTTTTTATCAGCATACGGCTTTTTCCTTGGTGCACTCAAGGCGGATAATGCTGAACCGCCCGATGGTGACAAGCCACCGCCGTGCCGTGTCGCTGACGACAAGTGTCTCGCCAAACGCGGAGGTGATGAAATCCGGGATGCGGCGCTGCTCAATGTCCAACGGTATGCTGCTCTCCGCCGTGCGCGAGGTGGACGGCAAGGAGGAGCTGCACCTCGTCATGCTCGACGACAGCGTCCCCGCGGCGCAGAGCTGTGCTGATATATACGGATAAAAACAATTATGCCTCTCGGCAGCAGCCGGGAGGTATTTTTGCACTATTATAAAATATTTCTTGCACAGATAATGTAATTATGTTATTATAGTGTTGCTACACATGTTAATATATCCCGCTGCATGGATGCGTTTTTTCCTCGGTAAAAACGCACCCTCCGTTTCGCATCCATTGTAGTGGGGAAGAAACATGTGTAGCAGCAAGCGAGGCTGTGCGTTTTTCGGTGCGCGGCTTCGGCTGCGCACTTTTTATTTTGGAGGAAAAGAAAATGAGGAAGGAAATATCCCTGTTGTTGGCGTTATGTATGATGTTCGCGCTGTGTGCGTGTGGGAGCAATACTCCCGCGCAGAGCACAGACGCACCCAAAAGCACCGCGTCTGCCTCACCTAAGCCAGAGGCAATTCCCATGGTTGACAGTATCGACCTTACGACCGAAAAGGGAAATATAAAATATGCAGGTGTTGAAGTTGCAAACGAAGGGCTTATAAGCGGCAGCGGGAAAGCCGTACTTGTCCTGTTTGATTTCACCAATCTCCAAACTGCACCCGCCCATGCCACAAGTACGTTTAACATAAAGTTCTTCCAAAACAATGTCGAGATCAATTCTGCCAACGGCTATTCCTCAAAGGGCGGTGATCGTCAATATGAATTGGCTTGCAACAGCACCGCTGACGCGCTTAATGGCGGCACTGTTACCTTTGCCAGAATAGCCGAGGTAAAAGACGACAGCCCGATCACGGTCATGGTGTATCCGTATTCCGAACAAGATAATTATCAAATGATGGTTGTAGACTTCGCTGCCTCAGCAGAGGCAGATGCCGCAAAAGCAGAGGAAATAGGTGCTTTGCTGGAGGGGAAATGGCATGTTGAAGGCGACACCAAAGATGGCGATTTTGCCTTTGACAACGGTTCATTGGTTGTCGTAGGAAGTAACGGTTCTACGCTCTCCGGCACATACACCGTTAACATCGGCGATTCCACGATTGACTTTATACTAAACACAGCCAACGGTTCTGCAAAGGGACATTTGCCATACACCTACGATGGCAGCGAGCTTACCCTCTACAACAACCACAATGTTCCATTCGTCAAACGGTAACGAACATGAGGACTCGCAAGCTATGTGCACTTTTGCTGCTTACTTTTTCATTTGCGCTAGCCTCCTGCGGCTATGCGCCCGGTACAGCAGAAAATACCGTTTCCGGCATTCCATCTTCAGCAGCAGAGTTTATGGCGGACAGACTGGAATCATTAGCAGAAGCAATTCGTCCCGCTTCCATTCCACCTTTTGAGGAATCCGAGCTGTACGAACAGATAACAGGCATACTTGCTAACACTTTTGAAAACTTTTTTTACATAGCAGAATATAACGAAGAAGCGCAGGAACTAGTTGTCTATGTATCAGCAGCGCCAAAGCTCACAAGCGAAGGCTTGATTGCCAACCGTGATAACGCCCAACTGATTGCGTTGTGGAATCAGATTATCGACATTTTCAAACAGCTCAGCAGTTCGATTCGCATTCTGCTGAATACGAGCGATTACGACTATGTAAAATTTTCAGTCGTATTAGTAGATAAGCTGAGCATAGAAAGCAACTATTCAACCTACGATATTCTTTGCCGCGTAACAGACGGCGAAACCGTGCAGGATGTTCTCAACGGCATTTATCCCGCGAGTAATTGAACCTCACACTCAAACACCCCGCAGGTAAATTCTGCTCGACCTGTGGGGTGTGCTATATTTATCCGTTTTGTCCAATGATTCGCAGTGTGTGCTCCAAAAAGCGCCGCGACGCGACGGATGCCGTTCTGCTGCACCGCAGCACCGCGCCGATGGTGCGGCAGCACTCCTCCCTGACCGGGCGCACCGCAATATTATACGGCGTTCTTTGCAGAATAAGCCTCGGCAGCATGCTCACGCCGAGCCCGCGCTCGACCATGCTCATCACGGCGTAATCGTCCCATGTGGTTATATGCGCGCGCGGCGTGAGCGCGTTTTGCGCGAAAAACTCCCTGACCTCCGCGCGCTCGCCGTGCTCAAGCAGAATAAACGGCTCATCGCAGAGCGCGGCAAGCGGCACGGTGTCCGACTGCAAGAGCGGATGCCCCTCCGGCAGCACCGCCATATACTCGTCGCGCGCCAGCGGCAGAGCCTCCAGCCCCGCCGCGCACGGAAGGCGCACAAAGCCGATATCGACCCGCCCGTCCGCAACCCAGCCCTCTATCTCCCGATAATCGCCCAGCAGCAGCTCATAGTCTATGCCCGGATATTCGCGCCGGAACTCCGCAATGATCTGCGGCAGCCAGTGCGCCGCTGCACTGGAAAATGTTCCCATGCGTACAAGCCCCGTTTTCAGTCCGTTCAGCGCGTCCACCTGCGAACGCAGCTCATCATAGCGCGCGCACAGCTCCCGCGCATACGGCAGCAGCGCCAGCCCGTCCGACGTGAGGCTCACACCCGCGCGGCTGCGCTCCAGCAGCGTCACGCCCCACTCGCTTTCAAGGTCGTGTATCATGCGGCTTATTCCCGACTGCGAGTAGCACAGCACCTCCGCCGCGCGCGTGAAGCTGGCATACTCCACCGCCTTGACGAATGCAACGTACTTCAATATATTCGCGTCCATGCCCGTTTCCCTCTGCCCCTTGGAATTTCATCTGGATTTGTAATGAATTATATGATAAACATTTGCTTTTGTAAAGCGTCATGCCGTGATATTCTTATTGATGTTGTAAAACTATTACCATAGAAAAGAGGGCATACACATGATACACGTCAGCGAGATATACACCACTGCGCCGGAGGCGTTTTCCACGCCCCTGCAGGAGCGGGCATACGCCGCGCTTGCCGCGCTGAGCATTCCTTTTCAGCGCGTGGCGACGGACGAGGTGATAACCATGGCGGACTGCGAGGCGGTCAATGCGCGGCTGGATATGCAGATGGTCAAAACTCTGTTTCTTTGCGACCGAAAGCAGAGCGAGTTTTATCTTTTCATAACCGCCGGAAGCAAACCGTTCCGCGCAAAGGATTTCAGCGCCGCGATGGACGTGGCGCGGCTGTCGTTCGCCCCGGTGGAACGTATGCACGATATGCTCGGCACGGACATAGGCGCGGCGACGGTGTTCTCCGCCCTGTTGGACACGGCGCGCACCGTGCACATAGTTTTTGACCGCGATGTTGCAGACAGCGAATACTACGGGTGCAGCGACGGCACGACCACGGGCTACCTGAAGCTGCGCATGCAGGACGTGCTGCACCGTCTGCTGCCCCACACCGGGCACGAATACCGCACGGTGGCGGTGTGATATTATCCGCGCGGCATTGCAAACAGCAATTGCAATATAGGGAACATTTTGCCGCGCCGAAAGCAAAAAAGTTCCCTATATGGGCTGTATAATACCGGTAATATACAAGCAGGCACACCCCAGCGCGGGATGTGCCTGCTTGCTGCTTATAAGCTGTTTTTTACTTGTCGAGGTAGGTTTTAACCAACTCGCTCATCAGCTCGTCGCGGTCGATGCGCGTGATGAGCGTGCGGGCGTTGTTGTAATTTGTGATGTAGGTCGGATCCTCGGAGAGTATATAACCCACTATCTGGTTTATCGGGTTGTAGCCCTTGACCATGAGGGAGTTATACACAGACGAAAGGACCTCCTTCATCGCCGTTTTACTGTCCAGCGCCTCGAACTTGCGTGTTTCATCTGCCATGATGTCCCCTCCAATCTCATCTTTTTCTAAGTTATATTATATCAGAATAAAATCGCAAGTAAAGTCGAAAAATGGTGAAAATTGATTAAAATTTAATTAAATCGGGAGCTTGTACCATTGCTCAGCGTATCACCGCGCCGTACTTCTCGCGCAGGGCGGAGAGCACACGGCGCACAGTCTCGTCGGCGTGCTCATCGGTGAGCGTCTGATCCTCAGCGCGCATCGTCAGCGAGAACGCCACGGACTTCATGCCCTCGGCAATGTGATGCCCGGTGTACAAGTCAAAGAGCGTGCAGTCGGTGAGATACTGCCCGCCGGAGGCGAGAATGCAGTCCGTCAGCTCGCCGACGGGAATGTCGGACGCGCACACCACGGCGATGTCGCGCGTGACGGACGGGAATTTCGGCAGCGGCTTATACACGGGAATGCCGCCCTTGACGCGGCAGAGTGCGTCAAAGCTCAGCTCCGCACAGTAAAGCTCCGCATCCACGCCGTAGTTTCCGGCGACCTCCGGGTGTATCTGTCCGAACACGCCGATATACTCCTCGCC
>CAVGKI010000090.1:0-7175 GCA_963629655.1 Butyricicoccaceae bacterium
TCTGATTAACTAATTTCTACCGTGCAGGTGTCCAACTTGCACTTGCAATTTGCGATAAATATACTATACAACAAAATATTTAAGCTGTAAACGCTCGAAAACGGAAAATTTGCAGAAAAGCGGGAGCACACGTCCCGTTAAAAATCCGCAAAGTGCATTAAATGGGGGACAGCCCCGAAAAAAACGGTTGACATAAAGGCAGAATGGCTAAATTTTATCGGTCAAAACGCAGAAAATGTGGATTTTTTGTGAATTGCCTATTGAAAATTTTTTAAAATGTGTTATATTTACGTTAAGGTTTGATGTGCAGAGTTCAGCTCTTGAAAAGAAAGACTGTCGGCGCGTCATGAATGTGTTTATTTGTCGGGAGGGTCTTAATGCAGCGGGATGTTTTTCTGGAGGTTCTGCGGGATTCTTACAGCGCCTACTATGACATAATCCCGCCGGAGGACGGAGACGGGCTTCTGGCATTTCGCGCGGATTACTTCTCGCGCGATGAAAAATACTGGGTGACAAAGAGCATCAAAATTTGGGGCAACGAGAAAAACGAGTTTGCCTATATTTTCTCCGCACCGGAGTTTGACGCGGCGGCGATAGATGCCTGCGTCAAGCGCGCACTGGACGAGTCTCTGCCGAGGGTCAAGCCCCACAGCGAGCACCAGTACACAAACGTCAAGGTCGTGTTCATCGCGGACAGCGTTGGCGAGGACGCGGCAAGGCATGTCGAAAAGCTGAGATTCAGCAAGAGCTACAAGCTCTCCCTGCACGGCTATACGGAGCTGAAGACCTGTATCGTCGAGCTGGGGACGCACAAGGTCAGGACGAATCCGGCAGGGTTCGAGCTGGTCAAATATTTCGGTAAGCTATTCGCGGGCAGAGACTGAGGGGTTCTGCCCACGAAAGCAAATATATTTTTATATTTTTCATTTAAGGAGTGAAAAGTGTGAGCGCAATAGTTATTCTTCTCATCGCATTGGCTCTGCTTGCTCTGGGCTACATTTTCTACGGCTCCTGGCTGGCAAAGCAGTGGGGTGTTGACCCCAATCACGAGACTCCGGCACACACCAGCTACGACGGAAAGGACTTCGTTCCCGCGAACCCCGCCGTGCTGATGGGTCACCACTTCTCGTCCATCGCGGGCGCAGGTCCCATCAACGGACCTATCCAGGCGGCAGTTTTCGGCTGGGTTCCCGTTTTCCTGTGGGTCGTCATCGGCGGCATCTTCTTCGGTGCAATGCATGACTTCGGCGCACTGTTCGCCTCTATCCGCCACAACGGCGGCTCTATCGGCGAGGTCATCAAGGACGAGATGGGTGTCAAGGCGCAGAGACTGTTCACCATCTTTGCCCTGCTCGTTCTCATTCTCGTTATCGCATCCTTCACCGCAGTCGTTGCCGGCACGTTCGTCTCCGAGGGTCCTGTGTTCACTGTCGGTCGTGCAAACGTCAGCGGCAACGCCTCCACCGCGACAACCTCTCTGCTGTTCATCGTTATCGCGTTCATCTTCGGTTACTTTGTCTACCGCAAGAACGTGAAGGTCGGTCCTGCGACCATCGTCGGCATCATCGGCATCGTGCTTATCGTTATTGCCGGTCTGAACTTTGGTGTCAACGCCAGCCGTACCTTCTGGGTGCTCTTCATCGCCGTGTACATCATCGTGGCTTCTCTGCTTCCTGTCTGGATGCTGCTCCAGCCGCGTGACTACCTCAGCTCTTTCCTGCTCTACGGCATGATGCTCATCGCCATCATCGGCATTCTCTTCTCCGGCGCGACCGTCGATCTTCCCGCCTTTGCCGGCTGGAAGGGCATCAACGGCAACGCTTCCCTCTTCCCGACCCTGTTCATCACCGTTGCCTGCGGCGCGGTCTCCGGCTTCCATGCCCTCATCGGCTCCGGCACGACCTCCAAGCAGCTCGACTCCGAGAAAGATGCAAAGGTCATCGGCTACGGCGCTATGATCGTCGAGTCCGCCCTTGCAATCATCTCCATCATTGCTGTCGGTGTCGTCTTCAAGGAGACGAACATCGGCGGTGGCGACAAGTTCCTGCTCTCCGCTCCTCCGACGATTTTCGCCGGCGGTATTGCCACCATGATCGCCACCATGACCGGCGGCGTGGCGGACTTCTCAAACCCCGTTTACGACACGGTTTACACCCTGCTGACGCTTGCCGTTTCCGTCTTTGCGCTGACCTCTCTTGACTCCGGCACCCGTCTTTCCCGTTACATGTTCGCCGAGCTGTTCATTCCCGAGGGCAAGACCCGCGATGAGCTGACCGGCGTGCGCAAGTTCTTCTCTCACCCGTTCGTGTCCACCCTCGTCATGGTCGTCATCGGCTGCGGCATGGGCTTCATGAGCCTGAGCCAGATTTGGGGCGTGTTCGGCGCTGCCAACCAGCTCCTCGCCGGTATCGCCATGCTGGCTGTCGCCACTTGGCTGGGTCACATGGGCAAGAACAACAAGATGTTCTTCGTCCCGATGATATTCATGCTCGCCGCGACCCTCACCTCCCTTGTCATGACCATCACGGCAAAGGTCAAGCTCATTGCCGCTGCCGGCGCTGCTTGGGGCGACTGGTTCCAGATGATTTGGTCCATCGGTCTTATCGTTCTGGCGATCATCCTCGTCATCGAGGGCTTCCAGACCATGAGCAAGCAGAAGAAGCAGGCGTAATATCCCGCTTCTCTCTAAAGCAAAAACATAAAACGTTTTCGGGGCTGTGAAAAAGCCCCTGGCACTCAAAGGAAGACGCAGCCAAGTGTTTTCACCCGGCTGCGTTTTCCTACAGTTGACAGGGAACTTTTTCACGGCTATTTCACGTCTGGTCGTACATTCACAGCAGCTCAGCAATACTTTGCTGTAATCGTTACACTGCCGGGGCAACCACTAAATTACAAATTTTGCTTTTGTCATCTACCGAATGATGGCATTACTCCCCTATATCGGCACGGACGACCTTGCCGATGTTCCACAGGTGCGCCGCCTGATTTGCCGCGACGATGCGCTCCTCAGGGGTCTTGAATTCAAACGCGGCGGTCTGCGCGCCGCAGTCGCGGCACATCACGAACCAGCACCAGCCGTGCTCTTCCTCCAACAGTCCCGCGCCGCCGCAAAGCGGGCAGTCCTGAAGCTCTATCATCTCATGAATATTCATGTCTGACCCTCCATTATTATTGCTATTCTGCAATGTTAACTCAATATCCGCTTTTTTGCAAGAGGTATTCAATACAACTTCGACAAAATTTAGGCATAAGTTGAAAAAACGTCGGTATTGTGCTACTATTTATCTTGATTTATCAACACATTAAGGAGTGAGCTACATGAAGTTTTCCTCAAAAATTGAAAAATGCGGGCTGTCCCCCATGCGCAAGTTTGGTCCTGCGGCGACAGCAGCAGAAGAACGCGGCATCAGTATCTATCACCTCAACATCGGTCAGCCCGATATAGCCACTCCTGCGGCATATTTCGACGCGCTTAAGCGCTTTGATCAGCCCGTTGTGGCGTATGCACCCTCTGCCGGCGTAAACGAGCTTATCGATGCTGTGCGCGGCTACTACGCTAAGCTCGGTGTGGCGCTTGCGCGCGGCGACGTGCTTGTCACTACCGGCGGCAGCGAGGGTATGCAGATGCTGATGGCGGCGATCCTTGACGATGGCGACGAGATCGTTATCCCGGAGCCGTTTTACCCCAACTACGCCACTGCGGTCAACCTCACCGGCGCGAGCATTCACCCCATTCCCACCTCGCCGGAGGAGGGCTACCGCTATGCCGTGCGCGAGCGGGTCGAGGCATGCATCAACGAGCGCACCCGCGCCATACTCATCACAAACCCCGGCAACCCGACCGGCAATGTCCTTACGCATGACGAGCTGAAGCTGATGCTTGACATCGCGCGCGAGCACGGTCTCTTCATCATATGCGATGAGGTGTACAGAGAGTTCGTGTATGCCGACGAGCCGCTCGTCAGCTCGCTGCAATTCGAGGGGTACGAGGACAATGTTATTGTCATTGACTCCGTGTCCAAGCGCTTCTCGGCGTGCGGCGCGCGTATCGGCATGGTGATAAGCCGCAACCGCGAGCTTATGGGGCAGTGCATGAAGTGGTGTCAGTGCCGCCTGTGTGCCTCCACGGTCGATCAGCTTGCCGCCGCGCAGCTATACACCGTGGGACCTGAATATTTTACCGCCGTGCGTGAAGAGTACCGCTCCCGCCGCGACGCGATGATGGCAAAGCTGCGCGAAATCCCCGGCGTTGTGTGCGAGCTGCCGGCAGGCGCGTTTTACGTGATGGCGGCGCTGCCGGTCGATGATGCGGACAAGTTCCAGAGCTGGCTGCTCGACGAGTTTGAGGACAACGGCGAGACGGTCATGTTTGCCTGCGGAGAACCGTTCTACGGCACACCCGGCAAGGGCAAAAACGAGGTGCGCATGGCTTATGTCCTCAAAAAGCAGGACATTGAGCGTGCGATGGACATTCTCGCCGCTGCAATAAAGAAATACAACGAAACGCACTGACCTGCCCGGCAAAAATTGCGTCCATGTAGAATTTCATTCCGTTTTTTTGTGATTTCTGCGCTTTTTTTCATCTCTGTCCCGATATGACACATTTCGCACCGTCGAGCGGATATAGTAGGCTCGGAGGTGGACAAGGTGAAGAAGCTATTCATCTTTCTCACGGCGCTTGCCGCCGCACTGTGCCTGACGACCTGCGCACAGATGCCGCCCGAGCCTGAGCCGGACTATCTGGAGGCAATGGTGTGCGCGGCAGCGTGCGGCGACGTGCGCGCGGGGCATACCGCCGAATCCATGCGCGAGCTGAGCCAAGGGGAGAGCGAGGACTACATTCCCGTGTCGTTCGACGATCTCTACACCCTCTCCCGCTACATATATCTCAAATATGGCAGCTACCGCTGCTCGGACGAGCTGCGCCTGTGCGCGGGCGAGGTGGTGCTCAACCGCGTCGCCTCGCCGGAATACCCCAACAGCATTGAGGGTGTCATCTGTCAGGCGGGGCAGGTGAACGCCGTGGACACGCGCGCGTTCGATGCCTGCCGCGAGCCGTCGGCGGAGTGTGTGCGCGTGGCGCTGCGGCTGCTGCTGGGTGAACGGATGCTTGAGCCGTCGGTCGTGCTGCTGACCGACTATCCCGCCGACGGGATATACGCAATGTTCTGCGACCGACTGCTGGGCAACACGTATTTTTACAAAAGCGACGCTCTTGAGCTTTACGGCGACGCGGCGGTTGACACGGCGGGCGGTTGATGGTAAAATAGGTTTATCCCAATCGTTAATTTTTTGTTTGGAGGACTCATTATGGATTTCAGAAGCATGACCGTCAAAGAGTGCTTTGACAACCCCAAGACCGTCGCCGTCATCAAGGAGCTTGCCCCCTCGCTGATGAAGTACCCCATCAAGCTGTTCAACAAAAAGAGCTGCGGGGAGATTTTCGACCTCGTCGTGAGCAAGAAGCTTTTGCCGGAGGACGTCGCCAAGCAGATAGAGGCAAGGATAAACGAGATAATCAAGTAATACACACGCATAAAAAAGAGTGCCCGGACGGCACTCTTTTTTTATGCTGGCTCGTAGGAGCGGCTAAGCTCGTTTCCCTCTGCGTCGTACTCGACGTTCTCCATGAGCGCGGGGTCAATACGGCTGCGCTTTTTCACGACAAGCCCCTGCCCCTTGTTGTTGAACACCCATATTTTGTAGCCGGGGTACTGCGGGTCGGGCTTCTGAAAGACGGTGGTGTCGTTCAGGCGGCAGAACTTTGCCCGCCCCTCCGCCGTGTCGAGAAGATCGCCGGGACCGTTATAATAAAGCTCGTCCTGAACGGCTTGCTTTTTGAACTCCTCCCACTCCTTGTCGTCGCTCCATTTAATGTCGTTGGGCTGTATCGGCTGTGTCATTGCGCAAACTCCTTATGTCCGAATATTGAATTGATATGCCTTGATTTTATCACGGTATGGCTAAAATAGCAATCCGCATTTCGTTTCAAGCCCCGTTATTTCGACGAATCTGTATGATTTAACAATTGCTTTTTTCGGCGCTATGTAACATAATATAATAAAGAGATAGGAGGTATTCGCAATGAAAAGAATGACTCGCGTCGCCATCATCACCAGCGGCGGCGACTGTCAGGGTCTTAATGCGGCGATACGCGGCGTTGGCAAGGCTCTGTTTGAAAAGCTTGAAAATAACGTTGAAATATTCGGTATGTACGCGGGCTACACCGGGCTCGCCGACGGTGACTATAAATTCATGGAGCCGAAGGACTTCTCCGGCATCCTCACCGAGGGCGGCACGATACTCGGCACGTCGCGCCAGCGCTACATCCCCGGCAAGGACATTATCGACGAGAACGGCGAGAGCATGATCCCAGCCATGCGCGACACCTATAACCGTCTCAATCTCGACTGCCTTGTCATTATGGGCGGCAACGGCACGCAGAAGAGCGCCAAGCTCATCGCGGACGCGGGCATGAACGTCGTCACCCTGCCCAAGACCATCGACAACGACATTTGGGGCACGGACACGACCTTTGGCTTCCAGAGCGCAGTCGATATCGCCACGAATGTCATTGACTATATTCACTCCACCGCGTGCTCTCACGGGCGCACTTTCGTTGTGGAGCTTATGGGGCGTGACGCGGGCTGGCTGACGCTGAACGCGGGGCTCGGCAGCGGCGCAGATGCCATCCTCATCCCGGAAATTCCCTACGACGTGAACAAGGTCGCCGAGCTCATCGCCCGCCGCGACAAGGCGGGGCGCGGCTTCTCCATCATCGCCTGCGCCGAGGGCGCGGTATCCGTTGACGATGTGAAGCTCGACGAGGAGGCAAGCCGCAAGAAAAAAGAGAACAGCCGTTATCCCACCGTGTCCTACGCCCTCGCGGCGGAGCTGGAGACGCTCACCGGGCAGGAGACGCGCGTGACCGTTCCGGGGCACTATCAGAGGGGCGGTCCTCCCTGCCCGTATGACCGCGTGCTCGCCACACAGTTCGGCACTGCCGCCGCCGACCTCATCATCAATAAGCAGTACGGGCGCATGGTCGCCATCCAGAACGGCGAGATATGCTCCATCCCGCTCAACGATGCCGCGAGCAAGACGAAGTTCCTGCCCGTTGACCACCCCATCATTCAGGTCGCGCGCGACATCGGCATCTGCATGGGCGACTGACG
>CAVGKI010000091.1:0-7135 GCA_963629655.1 Butyricicoccaceae bacterium
GCTTTGTATTGTATATCATTATTCGGTTTTGGGCGGAATGTCGCCGACGCCGTTGAGGACGAGGCGGGGACGGTAGGGGAATTTCTTGATATCAGCACGGTCGGTCACGCCGGAGAGGACGAGCACCGTATCCAAGCCCGTCTCTATGCCGGCAACCATGTCCGTGTCCATCCTGTCGCCTATCATCACGGCATCCTCGGAGTGCACGCCGAGAATACGCAGCCCCGTGCGCATCATGAGTGGGTTGGGCTTGCCGATGAAGTAGGCGCTCTGCCCCGTCGCCATCTCTATGGGGGATATCATCGCGCGGCAGGCGGGGATAATCCCATCCTCCGAGGGACCCGTGAGGTCGCTGTTCGTGCCGATGAGCTTTGCGCCCTTTAGCACAAGGCGCACCGCCTTGAGGATATTCTCGTAATTATAGGTGTTGCCCTCGCCGATGATAACATAATCGGGGTCAACGTCGTTCATGGTTATGCCCGCGTCGTGCAGCGCCATGATGAGCCCCGCACCGCCGATAACATAGGCGGAGCTGCCGGGTGCCTGCTTGCTGATAAATTTTGCCGTGGCGAGGGCGCTGGTGTAAAAATGCCTCTCATCCACGTCCAGCCCCATGCGCCCCAGCTTCTGCTGAAGCTCCTTGGGCGAGCGCTCGGAGGAATTGGTGAGGAAGAGGAAATTCTTGTTCTCCCTGTACAGCCACTCCACAAATTCTTTCACCCCCGGCAGAAGCTTGTTGCCGTGGTATATAACGCCGTCCATGTCGCAGATAAAGCCTTTTTTGCCCCTGAGTTCTTCCATATATTTTCCTCACTTTTCGTGTGTTTTGTCTCTGCTTTCATTATACATAAGCATTATGAATAAATCAAGGGCGGTATTGTAAATTCAACACCGCCCCAAACTTCATAACGGGAATATTACACGTATCGTCGTGCCCTCGCCCTCGATGCTCTCCAGTTCTATTTTGGCATGATGATACGCCGCCGCGTGCTTGACGATGGACAAGCCCAGCCCCGTGCCGCCGGACGCCTTGGAATGGCTCTTGTCCACACGGTAGAAGCGCTCAAATATGCGGCTCTGGTGTTCGGGCGCGATGCCGATGCCCGTGTCCGCAACGGTGAGCACCGCCTCGTCTCCTCGCTTTGCCACCGTCACGCGGACGCTGCCGCCGTCCTTATTATACTTTATCGCGTTATCCGCAAGGTTATAAATTATCTCATATACGAGCCGCCGCACGCCGTTTATCTCCGCGCTCTCGCCCTCGGCGCTGAGCGTGATGCTGCGCGCCGCCGCGGCGGGGGCAAGGCTGTCCGCGGCGGATTTCGCCTCGGCAAGGATGTCGAAGCGCTCACGGGGCATTTCGTCCCCCTCGTCAAGCTGGGACAGGCGAATTATATCGCCGATGAGCGTGACAAGGCGCGCCGCCTCCGTGTGGATATGTCCGACAAAGCGTGGAATATCCTCCGGCTTTACCATGCCGTTTTCTATAAGCTCCGCGCTGCCGATTATCCCCTGCAAGGGGGTTTTCAGCTCGTGCGAAACGTTCGCCGTGAACTCGCGGCGGTTGCGCTCGGCATATTCCTGCTCGGTTATATCAAAGGCGAGAATGACCGTGCCGACGGTCTCGCCGCCGGACTCGATGCGGCTGATGTCGAACTGATACTCGCGCCCGCCGCGCGGCATGCGCAGCTCGCTGTGTCCGCCCTCGCGCGCCTTTTCCACGGCGGCAGACATATCATGGCTGCGCTCGACGGTGAGAAAGTCCGCGCCCACGCAGTCCTCCGACGCGCCGAAAAGCTCACGCGCGGCGGCGTTGATGCTCAGCACCGTGCCGTGCTCGTCGAGCAGGACAAGCCCCTCCTTCATGCTGCCCGTCACCTGCGTGAACTCGTCCGTGCGGCGGTGCAGCTCGCGCATCTGCGCCACTATCTCCTGATGCTGGGCGTTTATGCGCTTCAAAAGCGGGGTCAGCTCCTCGTACACGTCGTTTTTCAGCGGGTGATCGAGGTCAAGGGTATTGAGCGGCTCGACAATGCGGCGCGACACGCGCCCCGCAAGCACGCCGGAGAGTATCAGCGCCGAGAGCAGCACCACAAGTATCGGCTGTATCATGCCCAGCGCGAGTACCGCCGCCGTCTGGCGGCTGACGGATATTCTCAGTACACTGCCGTCCGAAAGGCGGCGCGCGGAGTATATGGTCTTTTGCAGGAGTGTGGCGGAATAGCGCGTGCTGTCGCCGTACCCTGTTGCGAGCGCCTCGGCGACCTCCTCGCGCGCGGCGTGGTTTTCAAGGCTCTCCGCGTCGCGGCGCGTGTCGTATATGACCGTGCCGTCCGGCGCTATCCACGTCAGGCGGCAGCTTGCCGCCGTGAGCTTTTCAAGATAGTCCGTCCCGTCCGCCTCAACGGCGGCGGAGGCAAGCTCCAGCTCGTCGCGCAGCTCGTTTGTCTGCACCGCGCCGAAGTATTCATACAGTATGCCGATGATTATGACCGCCGCCGAGAGCAGCACTATGCCCGCAACAAGCATCGCAGAGGAGAATATTTTCCGTGTCATTGCTCCGCCTCCAATCGGTATCCGACGCCGCGCACGGTCTGTATCATGCCGCCGCACGCGCCAAGCTTCTGGCGCAGGGTGCGGATATGCATATCCACGGTGCGCGATTCGCCGCAGTAGTCCATGCCCCATATATCGTTGAAGAGCTGGTCGCGGGTGAACGCCGTTCCGGGATGGGACATGAAGAGCTTCAAAAGCTCATACTCCTTGTAGGTCAGCTCCACGCGCGCGCCGTTCGCCGTGACGATATGCCCGTCAAGGTCGATGCTCACACCGCCCGCGCTGAGCGTCCTGCTCCCCTCCGCGCGGCGGCAGCGGCGCAGCACCGCCTTTACGCAGGAGACAAGCTCCATTACGCCGAAGGGCTTTGCGAGATAATAGTCCGCGCCGAGGTCGAGCCCGAGCACCTTGTCGTACTCCGCTCCGCGCGCCGTCGCCATAATGACGGGGATGCTGCGGTACTCCGCCGAGGCGCGCATGCGCCGCAGCAGCTCTATCCCGTCCATGCCCGGCAGCATCACGTCCAGCACGACAAGCTCCGGCTTCTCGTGCGCCAGCGCGTCCCAAAATTCCGCCCCGTCTGCAAAGCCGCGCGCGGCAAAGCCGGTCGTCTGAAGCGTGTAGACCTCTATGTCGCGTATGCTCGCATCATCCTCAACGCACCATATCATACCGTTCACTCCCTTTTTTCCCGTTCGCCTTTCTATTCGCCGTTGTGCACGCCGGTTATGGAGAATATCACCCACTCGGCAATGTTCGTGGCGTGGTCGCCTATGCGCTCGAAATACTTCGCTATCATCAGCACGTCCAGCGCGTACTCCCCGTTGTCCGGGTCATGGGCGATGCTTCCGATAAGGCGGTGCTTTATCTCGTCAAAATACCTGTCCACCGTGTCGTCGTCGGCAATGACCTTTTCCGCCAGCGCCGTGTCGCGCCGGACATATGCATCCACGCTCTCCGTCACCATTTTTATCACGGCTTTCGCCATCTCGCGCAGAAGGTCGTCGTTCTCGGCGGTGTGCCCGTCGAGGAAGGTGACGATCTCGGCGATATCCTCCGCCTGATCGCCTATGCGCTCCATATCCGTTATCATCTTCAGCGCCGCCGATATCTGGCGCAGGTCGCGCGCCACGGGCTGCTGCTGCAAAAGGAGCTTGAGGCACAGGCTCTCTATCGTGCGCTCCTTTCGGTCGATCTCCGTGTCGAGCGGGGCGACGCGGCGGGCGAGCGCCGCGTTCTGCTCCGTCAGCGCCTTCGATGCGAGGGCAATGACCTCCTCGCACAGCGCGCCCATTTCTATCAGCTCTCTGTTGAGCAGCGCAAGCTGCTCGTCAAAACGGCTTCTCATGTGTTTTCTCCCTCCGTTCTCAGCCAAAGCGCCCGGTAATATAATCCTCGGTGCGCCTGTCCTCCGGCTGGGCGAACAGCTTTTCCGTCTCGCCGCACTCTATAAGCTCGCCGAGGAGGAAAAACGCCGTGTAGTCCGATATGCGCGCCGCCTGCTGCATATTGTGCGTAACAATGACGATGGTATAGCGCTCCTTGAGTGCCATTGCCAGCTCCTCTATCTTTGAGGTGGAGATGGGGTCGAGCGCGCTTGTCGGCTCGTCCATGAGCAGCACCTCCGGCTCGACGGCGAGCGCGCGGGCGATGCACAGCCTCTGCTGCTGCCCGCCGGAAAGACCGAGCGCGTTTTTCTTCAGCCTGTCCTTCACCTCATCCCATATCGCGGCATCGCGCAGCGCCCGCTCGACAATATCGTCGAGCAGCGCGCGGCTTTTCACGCCGTGCGTGCGCGGACCGTAGGCGACGTTGTCGTAAATGCTCATGGGGAAGGGGTTGGGCTTCTGGAACACCATGCCGATCTCACGGCGCAGGGAGTTGACATCCGCTGCGCTGTCGAATATGTCGCCGCCCTTATAGCGCACTTCGCCCGTTATCTTCACGCCGGGCACAAGGTCGTTCATGCGGTTGAGCGTTTTCAGAAACGTCGATTTGCCGCAGCCGGACGGTCCTATAAGCGCGGTTATGCTCTTTTCCGGTATGTCGATGTTAATGCTTTTGAGCGCCTGATGCGCCCCGTACCACAGGCACAGATCCTGCACGGTAATTATATCACTCATTTTATACTCTCAGCCTGCCGCCGCGCATTTTCACAGCGACATTCTCCGTCTCAATATTTCCTCAAACGCCAAGCCGTACCAGTGTCCCGGACGGCGGCGCACAGTCTCCTGTATGCACTCCTCGCAGAACTCCGCCGCCGCGACAAACGCCGCCTCCGGCGCTCTGCCGCGCAGCAGCTCCCCGCACAGTGCCGAGGTGAACACATCCCCCGTCCCGTGCATCACGGCGCTCTGCCACGGGCGATAGAACTCCGTCCGCACGCCGCCCAGCCGCGCCTCATAGCCGACCTCGCCGCCCCGGTGCATACCCGTTATTATAATATTCTTCACGCCGAGCATATTGCCCAGCGTATCTATAAGCTCCTCCGCGTCCGCCTCCATCGGAAGCCCCGCGAGCAGCGCCGCCTCCGTGTGGTTGGGGGTGATAACATCCGCCCCGTCGGCAAGTGCGCGCATTGCGGTGATATGCTCCGCCGTGAAGCAGTCGTAGAGCGCGCCGTTGTCGCCGAGCACGGGGTCAACGATGATAAGGCAGCCCTCCCTGCCGAAATCGCGGATAAACTGCCGCGCTATATCTATTTGCTCGACAGAACTGAAAAAGCCCGTGTACACGCAGTCGAAGCTTGCGTTCATACGCTTCCAGTGCGCGGCAAAGTCGCGCATGGACTGCGTCATGTCGTGAACGACGTAGTTTTCAAACCCGCCCGTGTGGGTGGACAGTATCGCGGTCGGAAGCGTGACCCCCTCCACGCCGAACGCGGAGACGATCGGCAGCGCCACGCTCAGCGAGCATTTGCCGATGCAGGATAGGTCGTTTATAAGCGCCGCGCGCTTCATTCCGGTCGCGTTTATGTCCGTCATATGCTGTTTTTCCTTTTGAAGCGTTTCTCAACGAGCATGGCGGCGGCGTTGACGGCGAGCGCGAGGAGCATGAGTATCGCGGCGATGGCAAACGCCACCTCAAACTCGCCCTGCTCTTTGGCGTACACATACAGCGCCACGGTCAGCGTTGCCCCGGCGCTCGTCAGCCCGTCAAAGAAGCCGTTGAGCGCGTGGGCAAACCCCGCCGTGAACAGCAGCGCCGCCGACTCTCCCAGCACGCGCCCCACGGCGAGGATGCACCCCGTGACTATCCCGTCCACGCAGCCGGGCAGCACCACCGTGCTGATGACGCGCCATTTGCCCGCGCCCAGCCCGAACGCCCCCTCGCGATAGCTCTGCGGCACGGTCTTGAGGCTCTCCTGCGTTGTGCGCATGATCGTTGGCAGGTTCATTATAACAAGCGTCAGCGCTCCTGCCAAGAGGGAAGTTTGCATGCCGAGAAATTGGCAGAAGAAAAGCATGCCGACAAGCCCGTATATGATCGACGGTATGCCCGAAAGCGTCTCCGCCGCGTACTCTATCGCCGCGACAAGGCGGCGGTTTGAGGCGTACTCCGTGAGATATACCGCCGCGCCCACGCCGATGGGCAGAACTATCAGCAGCGTCTCGAGGACGATATATACCGTGTTGAGTATATCCGGCAGTATGCCGATGCTGCCGGATAGGTAGCTCGGCTTTGTCGAGAGCAGCTTCCACGTCACATTCGGCAGACCCTTTCCCAGCACGTACACAATCAGGAAAATCACCAGCGCCGCCGTCAGCGTGACCGCAATGCCCATCAGCACGCGCATCACGGCAATGTATGCGCGGCGGCGGGCGGATATATTGCCCTTCTCCATGTCAGCCCTCCTTCTCGTGCTTCAAAAGCGCGTTGAGCAGCGCATTTATAAGCATGATGAACAAAAACAGCACCAGCGCGATGGAAAAGAGCACCTGCCGCTGCAAGCCGGAGGAATAGGACATTTCGCTGGCGACGGCAGTCGTGAGAAAGCGGACGCTCTCAAAAAGCTGCGGCATGTTCGGCACGTTGCCCGACACCATCATCACCGCCATCGCCTCGCCGATAGCGCGCCCCACGCCAAGCACCACCGCCGCGGCTATGCCGCTGCGCGCGGCGGGGACGGACACGCGGAAATACGTCTCTATCGGCGTTGCGCCCAGCGCGAGCGATGCGTCCTCATACTCGCGCGGCACAGCCTCCAGCGCCGTGACCGACACCTTCACTATGCTCGGCAGTATCATCACCGCCAGCACGATGATGGCGGCGAGCAGGCTCGCCCCATCTGGCACGTGGAATATCTTTCTTATCCCCGGCACGAGGATAAGCATACCCACAAGCCCGTACACCACCGACGGAATGCCCGCCAGCAGGCTTATCGCCGCGCCCAGCAGGCTCTTCACCCGCGCAGGGGCGAGCTTTGCAAGGTACACCGCCGTCAGAAAGCCCACAGGCACGCCGATAACTATCGCGCCCGCCGTGCCGTAAATGCTGGTGAGTATAAACGGCAGTATGCCGTAGCTCGGCTCGGCGGCGGTGGATGCCCACGTTTTGCCGAACAGGAACGGCACAAGCC
>CAVGKI010000092.1:0-7037 GCA_963629655.1 Butyricicoccaceae bacterium
GTTCAGGGCAAGGGCACGCTTATCGTCGGCATCACGGACTTTGAGCCGATGGACTATAAGAATGACGACGGCGAGTGGATAGGCTTCGATGCGGACACGGCAGAGGCGTTTGCAGCGTCGCTGGGCGTAACGGCGGAGTTTGTCGAGATAGACTGGGACAACAAGATCCTTGAGCTGAACAACAAGAGCATTGACTGCGTGTGGAACGGCATGACCCTCACGCCGGAGGTTACAAGCTCCATGGCATGCTCCGAGCCGTACTGCAACAACGCGCAGGTCGTGGTCGTGAAGGCTGACGTTGCCGACAAGTATCAGACCGCCGAGAGCCTTGCAGGTCTCGCATTCGCGGTGGAAGCCGGCTCTGCCGGTGAAGCCGCTGTGAAGGAGCTGGGCATTGAGCCCACCGCCGTGCAGAGCCAGTCCTCCGCGCTGATGGAGGTCGCGGCGGGCACTGCCGATGCCTGCGTGATAGACCTGCTGATGGCGGGCGCGATGATCGGCGAGGGGACAAGCTACCCAGACCTTGTCTACACCGTGGATCTGACAAGCGAGGAGTACGGTGTCGGCTTCCGCAGCGGCAGCGACCTTGCCGCCAAGCTCAATGAGTTCTTCACCGCAGCCTCCGCCGCAGGTGTTCTCATGGAGATTGCCAACACCTACGGTGTGCAGGAATCCATCATCGTAAAGTAATTTTGCCCTATGTCAAATTCAGGCAGAGAGAGTCGGGCGGCTCTCTCTGCCTCGGGCATTCTATATATTATTATACTGTGATATAAAAGATTTTTACATATAAGAGGTTGTCATGTTTCAAACCGTTCTCGCTTCTCTGTCTCTGGGGTTTTTGAAGTCCCTTGAGATATTCGCGCTCACGCTTCTGGGCGCGATCCCGTTAGGGCTTATCATCTCCCTCGGCTCGATGAGCCGCTTCAAGCCGCTCAATTACTTTGTCAAGCTTGTTGTGTGGATCATACGAGGTACGCCGCTCATGCTGCAGCTCCTGCTCATATACTACGGTCCTGGCATCGTGCTGGGCAACAACTGGTGGGGCAGCGGCTCAGGCGGGCGCTTTATCGCGGCGATGGTCGCGTTCATCTTCAACTACGCCTGCTATTTCTCCGAGATATTCCGCGGCGGCATCGAGGGTGTGCCGCGCGGTCAGCGCGAGGCGGGGCAGGTGCTGGGCATGACGAACACGCAGATATTTTTCCGTGTCACGCTTATGCAGGTGATAAAGCGCATCGTTCCTCCGATGGGCAATGAGGTCATCACCCTCGTGAAGGACACGTCCCTCGTGCGCGTCATCGCGGTGTACGAGGTGATGTGGAACGGGCAGGCGTTCATCAAGTCCGCCGGCATCATATGGCCGCTGTTCTTTGTGGGCGTGTACTATCTCGCATTCAGCGGCATACTCACACTGCTGCTGGGCAGGCTGGAAAAGCGGCTGGACTATTTCAAGGTGTAAGGGGGACGGAAATATGGCTTTACTGGAAGTTAAGGATCTGCGCAAGAGCTTTGACGGGCTTGAGGTGCTAAAGGGCATAAGCTTTTCTATGGAGCGCGGGGAGACGCTGTCCGTTATAGGACCGTCCGGCGGCGGCAAGACGACGCTGCTGCGGTGCATGAATTTCCTCGAAATGCCAGATGCCGGCAGCATCACCGTCGGCGGGGACGTGCTGTACTCCTCCGAAACGGGGCATAAGCTCTCCGAGGACGAGATACGCCGCAACCGGCTGCATTTCGGACTGGTGTTTCAGAGCTTCAACCTCTTCCCGCAGTACACGGCGCTGGAGAATGTCGCGCTTGCACCAAAGCTTCAGGCGAAGAGCCGCGCGGACTATCGCGCGAATAAGCGGGAGATAAACGCCGCCGTTGAGGCAAAGAGCGAGGAGCTTCTGCGCCGCGTCGGGCTGGGGGACAAGCTGGGCTTTTACCCGCACCAGCTCTCCGGCGGGCAGCAGCAGCGCGTTGCCATCGCCCGCGCCCTCGCCCTCACGCCGGAGGTGCTGTTCTTTGATGAGCCGACCAGTGCGCTCGACCCGGAGCTGACGGGTGAGGTGCTGGGCGTTATCCGGCAGCTTGCGAGCGAGAGAATGACGATGGTGGTCGTGACGCACGAGATGAGCTTTGCCGAGGCGGTGTCCGACCGCGTGCTGTTCATGGACGGCGGCTGCATCGCCGAGCAGGGCTCGCCCGCGCAGATATTCAAAAACCCGCAGGAGGAGCGCACGAGGCAATTCCTCGGCGCGGTCAGAAGCTGAATAATATTAAATGTGGCTGTGAAAAAAGTCCTGCACCAAACTCCGCCGGACTTCACAGCTCCATTTTTCAATAAGAAGCAGCAGAAAAATTGAAAAAGGTATAACTCCCTCTGCCCCACAAAATTTGTTACGGAAATATCCATCCCGGTGGAATAACGGTATGCACAGCGCCCTCCCGCGACACGCGGGAGGGCGCTGTATATCAATATCAACTTATTTTGCCGCCGTCTCCGCCGTCTCGGCTTCTTCGGCAGAGGTGAGCTTTGCCAGCTCCTCTTCCTCAAGCACGCGGTAGGCGACCTTGCCCACGAGCGTCTTTGGCATATCGTCGCGGAACTCAATGTCATAGGGCATGGCGTACTTTGCGATGTTCCTGCGGCAGTAGTCCATGAGCGCCTGCTTTGTCTTGTCGTTCGGCTCAACATCGGGGGAGAGCTTGACGAATGCCTTTACCTTCTGCATCTTGTATGCGTCCGGCACACCGATGACACAGCTCATCTGCACAAACTCGTGCGCGTCGAGTATGTTCTCTATCTGCCCGGGGTAGACGTTGTAGCCGGAGGAAATTATCATCCTCTTCGCGCGCCCCTTGAAGTAGATGAAGCCCTGCTCGTCCATCGAGCCGAGATCTCCCGTATACACCCATGTCAGCCCGTCGGCGTGGCGGCGCAGCGTCTGTGCCGTCTCCTCCGGGTGCTTCATGTATTCTTTCATGACGGTGGGACCGGCAAGCAATATCTCGCCCTCCTCGCCGTAGGGAAGCTCGCGGTCGGTGCCGGGCTCGACGATTTTTATATATGTGTCGGGGAACGGCAGACCGATGCTGCCCTCCTTGAACATATGCGGCGGTGTCAGGCAGCAGGCGGTGACCGTCTCCGTCGTGCCGTAGCCCTCGCGCACCTGAATGGTGGCATGGTGGTCATAGAGGAATTTGTCGAACTTTTTCTTCAGCTCGATCGACAGCGAGTCTCCGCCGGAGAACACGCCCTTCAGGCAGCTCAGATCAGCCCCGCCCATGCTCGGCAGGCGCAGCAGCGCCTCGTACAGCGTCGGCACACCGGCAATGAAGTTGCAGCGGTACTTGACGATCTGCTTGGCATAGCTCTTGGCGGTGAAGCGCGGAATGAGAATGCACCGTCCGCCCTGAGAGAGCATCGTGTGTATGCACACACCCAGACCGAAGCCGTGGAACAGCGGCATCGCGGCAAGCATACGGTCACCAGGGCGGAACATGGGGTTGGCGGCAATGACCTGCTGACCGAGGGCGTTGAAGTTTTTGTTGGTGAGGACAATGCCCTTTGTCGTGCCGGTCGTGCCGCCGGAATAGAGGATAACGGCGGGATCGTCGCCGCGCCGCTCGACCTTATAATTATAGAAGCAGGCGTTGCTCAGACGCAGAAACTCGCCCCAGCGGATAACGGGCGCACCGGCGGGGATCTTCTTTATCTTGCGCCCCTCGGTGAGCATATACCCCGCGCGTATCGGGCGCGAGAGCGCATCCTTAACGCTGGCGATGATGATATTGACGACCTTGGTGTTCTGGCGTATGTTCTCAAATTTATTATAGAACTGGTCGAGTGTGATGGCGGTGACGCTCTCTGACTCGTTGAGATAAAACTCAATCTCCTTTTCCGCCGACAGCGGATGTATCATGTTCGCGATGCCGCCGACGAGGTTGACGGCGTAGAACATATATATTGCCTGCGGGCAGTTGGGCATGGCAATGGTCACCTTGTCGCCCTCGCGCACACCGATGGTTTTCAGCGCCTTGGCACAGCGCGTCACCTCGCGCACAAGCTCCTTATACGTGGTGGACTTGCCCATGAAGTCAAAGGCGATGTTGTTGGGGTACGCCTCGGCGACCTTCGCCACCGCCTCAAACATTGAGCCGTCGAAGTATTCCAGATGCATCGGCACCACGCCCATGCTGCTCTGCCACGGGGTTTTCGCGGTTATTTCGCTCATTCGTTCTCCTTTCCTTGATACCGTCTCAGGAAACCCGTTGTTAGTGTGTTATTCGTACTCAAAGCCGCTCGGCTCGCTCAGCGGGCGGTCAAGCAGCTCCGGGTGCTCAAAAATGTATTTGACAAGCTTGAGACTGCGCGCAAAATAAAACCCGTCGCCTATGCGCTCATCCAGCGTCGCGCCGACATCGACCACATCGCGTATCTCGCGCGTCCCGTCGGGCATGATCATCTCCTCCTTGCGCAGCGTGCCGAGCGTGACCATTATGCTGTTCGTGCCGTAGTTGTTGAGATGGTGGTACACGGCGGGCGCTTTTATGCTGCCGAGGTTGCTGACAAGCACGCTGGAGTAGTTCGTGTCGCCCTCGGTGAGGGATTTCGGCATGAGCCCCCAGAAGTCAAGGATGCGGATAATGCGGAACACGGGGATAAGCAAAAAGCGCGGCAGCCGCGCGAACGCATCGACGGCGGCATCAATCCCGCCGGTGGAGTGCTCGCTCTTGCGCGTTTCGTTGACATCGCCGACAATGTGGCGGCTGACGGAATCCACAGTGTCCTCGTCGCGCGCAGTAACGGTGAGCAGCGACTCCTCCGCACCGTCGGCAAACTTGCGTTTGCACACGAAGCTGACGGTTATATCGTAGCGCTCATACGTGCGTCTGCCGGAGATATAGCGGTTCATGAGCGGGCGCTCGCGCACCATGCGCTCAAGGCAGACGACAAAGGCGTGGAACACCGTGGTTTTATACTCCGGGTGCTCCGCGTTCTTCTTTTCAAGGAACTTTACAAGGTTCGTCGCGTCAAATGTATCGTGCAGATATACCTCGCAGTCGGCGCGGTTTGGCAGAATGTTTGCCATTACTGTTTGCAGTCCCGTTACCTCGCGCACCCAGCGCGCATCGCGCCTGTCTCCGCGGCGGCGTTTTCTCTTTACGGTGTCACTCATTATATTTTCTCCCTCTCTTGCAGTCGTTTATCTTCTTCTTTTTCTTCTTATTTTCCGGCGAGGTAGATTCTAAAGCCTGCGGGCAAAAAAAGCAAGATTTATTTCAAAAATTCGTAGCAATTTTGTGTATACTATTAGTAGAGTTGAGTAAAATCGTGTGCTATAATAAATTATGTATAGACGAAAAAATCGGACGATACACAAGCAATTTACTTCACAAGAAAGACAGGGAACAATATGATTTGCAGATTTTGCGGCAACGTAATAGATGACAACACAGCCGTGTGCCCGTACTGCGGCAGCGCGGTGCAGAGCTATGCCGATGAGGAGAGCTATGACAGTGCTCCGGCGTATGACGATGCACCCGCCTATGACGCGGGCGCGGCGTATGACGACAGCGCATATGAGGACGACGGGCAGGACTATTCCTCCGCCCCCACACCAGCGCCGAAGAAAAAGCTCGGCTTCAGCTTCAAGCTGCCGAACCTCCCGATGTCCACGATAATCTCCATCGCCAGCGCAATCTTCAGCTTTCTGTGCCTGCTGACGGTCAGCTCCATCAAGAGCAGCATTTCCGACAGCACCAACACCATACTCACCGGCGTCAACCAGATACAGAGTGCCGTCACGCAGATGGACGACAAAATAGGCGGGCTTGACAGCACCGTCGCCAATGTCCAGCAGCAGGCGTATGACCAGCTTGCCAGCCAGACCATTACCATCACCAAGAACATCACCAGCCTCACAGGTCCCGTCGCGCTCAACCGTTATAATCAGATGTTCATCGTCAATGCCAGCGGCGCGCTTAATCTCAATACGTCGTTCACATGGCAGAAGTATAATGAATCGACCGGCGGCTGGGTGGATATAGTATTCACCGGCAGCGCCACCACGAACGATGAATACGGTCTGCGTCTTGAGAACAAGATGGAGGATGGGCAGTATGTCTCCGTGCTGTGGGCAAACGGCATAACCAAGGCGGCGGAGGGCACGTATCGCTGCGTGATCACCGACACGAACGGCATAACCAAGACCAGCGCCGAGGCAACCGTGCAGGTCTCCGACACTCCTGCGACATGATGTGACACGGCGGCAGTGATATAATAAAAACGGAATTACAAACGACACAAGGGGCTTGTAACGAGCCCCTTGTATTATCCAAGATGAACGGAGGAGGGCGGAGATGGCTCTCGACAAGGAGTATTTTGACTCGATAAGCATAGAGCTTGTAAAAAAGAAGTATTATAACGCCAACAAGGTCAACGCCGTGCTGGACGATATACGCGCGCAGGCACTCACCATGACGGAGGAGATGAACGCCGCGCAGGTGCAGCTGGACGCGCTCAACAGCCAGAAAGCGGAGATTGGCGACGCGGTAGTATCCGCGCAGCAGATATACCGCGAGATCATTGAAAAGGCGAACGCCCGCGCGGCGGACATCGTTGCCGAGGCGGAGCGCAGGCGCGCAACGCTGGAGAAAGACAATGCCCGGCTGGAGGAGTATGCCGTGAAGCGGGTGGAGAGTTGCTTTGCCATGGCGCGTGAGCAGCACCTTGCGGCGGTAGAGGCGATAAACAGCGAGTGGCAGGAGTTTTTGTGCGGGCTTGACTGCGCAGACGCGGGCGAGGATGAAACCGACTCCTCTGCCCTGCCGCGCGACATCAGCGAGCGTCTTGCCGCCATCGCCAGCGGGATAAAGGACACGCTGAACTGATATTTATATTTGTATTGTATGAAAAAGCCGCCGCCGTGCAGGAAAAATGCACGGCGGCGAAAAAAACGCTTGACAAAACGCAAAAAAACTGTATAATAGCATATGCGTTTAGCGGGATTGTGTAAAGGTAGCACAGCGGACTCTGACTCCGTATG
>CAVGKI010000093.1:0-7032 GCA_963629655.1 Butyricicoccaceae bacterium
TTGCGATACTGTGTATCGTGTGCATATACATCATTCTGGTAAACATCTGGTTCTGGCGGTGCGTGTCATTGCCGATACAGGAGCTGACGGGCTTTGCCAAGCGCATCGCGGGCGGAAGCTACGGCATAAAGCTGGAGGACAAATACGTCAACGAGCTGGGCAGTCTCACCGCCGAGATAAACGATATGTCCGAAAAGGTCGCCGTGGCGGAAAAATCAAGGACGGAGTTTATCTCTCAGGTGTCGCACGAGCTGCGCACGCCGCTGACCGCCATAACCGGCTGGGCGGAGACTATCGCATATGACCCTGCGGTGCAGGGCGATTCTCTGCGCGGGATAAACATCATCTCCAAGGAAGCCGAGCGCCTGACGGGCATGGTGTCGGAGCTTTTGGAGTTCACGCGCATTCAGGACGGGCGCTTCAATCTGCGCATAGAGCTTATCGACATCGCGGCGGAGCTGGAGGACGCGCTGTTCACCTATGGGGAGCTTATAAAGCAGGCGGGCATGAAGGTCAACTATACCGCGCCGCCCACGGAGATTCCGCTCATCCCCGGCGACCCGGAGCGGCTAAAGCAGGTGTTTCTCAACCTGCTCGACAACGCCGCAAAGCACGGCGGCGACGGGGACGCGGTGGATGTGGCGCTCGCGGCGGATGCCGGCGGCGTGCACATCACGTTCCGCGACTACGGGCACGGCATACCTGAGGCGGAGCTGCCGCACGTGAAAGAGAAGTTCTACAAGGGCAGCTCGAAAAATCGCGGGACGGGCATAGGGCTGTCCGTGTGTGACGAGATCATTGCCCGCCACAACGGCGAGCTGAAAATAGAAAACGCCGAGGGCGGCGGGTGCAAGGTGTCTATCACACTGCCGCTCACGGCGAAGTAATCAAACAATCCAAGGACGAAAAAACATATGTCAGATAACGAGAAAAACTGTTCATTCCGCACATCCATCGGCGGTCAGGCGCTTATAGAGGGCATAATGATGCGCGGTCCGAAAAAGCAGGCGATCGTCTGCCGCACGGCGGACGGGCTTGTGGAAAAGACCGAGGAGCTGAAATTCATAAAGGACAGATACCCGGTGCTGGGGCTGCCGCTGATACGCGGGTGCGCCATCTTCCTGTCGTCGCTCGTAAAGGGCATGCAGGCGCTGACGTACTCCGCCTCCCTCGTCCCGCTTGAGGAGCAGGACGAGCCGGACAAAATTGACCAATGGATAGAGCGGCACTTTCCCGAGGACAAGGCGCAGAAGCTCATCATCGGCGTGGCTGTCGTGCTGGGGGTAGCGCTGTCGCTGTTTTTGTTCATCTTCCTGCCGGCGTTCTCCGTGGGGCTTATCCCCGCGCTGAAGGCAAGCTATGTCGTGCGCAACCTCTCCGAGGGCGTGGTGAGGGTGATAATACTGCTTGTATACATGCGCCTGTGCTGCCTGTCGCCGGACGTGAAGCGGCTGTTTTCCTACCACGGAGCGGAGCATAAGACGATATTCTGCTATGAGCACGGCAAGGAGCTCACGGTGGCAAACGTCCGCCCGGAGTCGCGCTTTCACCCCCGCTGCGGCACAAGCTTTCTGCTCGTGGTCGTGGTGGTGAGCGTGCTTGTCAACTCCGTTGTGCGCGCGGACAACAGCTTTCTGCGCATGGCGTACCATCTGCTGCTGCTGCCGGTCGTGGTGGGCATCAGCTATGAGATAAACCGCTGGTGCGGGCTGCATGACAATTGGCTGTCCGCCGCGCTGTCCGCGCCGGGCAAGTGGCTGCAGCATATGACGACGAGCGAGCCGGACGACGGCATGATAGAGTGCGCGATACGCGCGCTGCAGCTTGTTATTCCCGAGGAAAAGGGCAGCGACGAGTGGGGCAGGTGAGGCTTTGAATGAGAACGTATAACGACATATATCTCTCCGCGCGCAATCTTTTGCGCCAGAGCGGAATAGAGGGCTTCAGCCTTGAGGCGAAGCTTCTCGTCGCGGGCGCGGCGGGCAAGACCGTGCCGCAGCTTCTGCGCGACATGAATCTGTACGCAAGCAATCAGATAGAGGACACCGTTACGGACTACATCGCCCGCCGTCTGCGCGGCGAGCCGGTGGCATACATAACCGGCTCGTGGGAGTTCTACGGTCTGCCCATCATAACAACGCCGGACGTGCTCATTCCACGCATGGACACGGAGGTGCTCGTGACGGCGGTGAAGGAGCTGCTCACAGGCAGGAAGATGGACGCACGCATTCTCGACCTCTGCTGCGGCAGCGGGTGCATCACCTGCGCCGTCGCGCACGAGATGCCCGCGACGCGCTTTGTGTCCATCGACATCAGCGCAAACGCCATCGAGGTGTGCCGCCGCAACATCGCCGCGATGAAGCTTGTCTCGCGCGTGATATGCATGCAGGCGGATGCGCTTGCCTCTCCCCCGCTCGGCATCGGCGATTTCGATGTCATTGTGTCAAACCCGCCGTACATCGCGTCGGCGGAGATACAGTCGCTCGACCCGTCGGTGAAGGATTTTGAGCCTGTATGGGCGCTCGACGGCGGCGAGGACGGACTGAAATTCTACAAGTCTATTATAAAATACTGGAAGTCCCTGCTGCGTCCCGGCGGCTGGCTGCTGTTCGAGGTGGGCGAGGGACAAGCCGCCGAGGTGCGCGATATGCTGCGCTCGGCAGGGTTTGATTACACGAGCACAAGAAAGGATACGCTCGGCATCGAACGGGTCGTATTCGGCAGGATATAAGGAGGAATATCATGGCAGAAAAGAAAAAGATCCCCGCGATAGTCGCGCCCGCCAGCGCCGACAAAAAAAAGGCGCTGGAGACTGCGATAGCAAAGATAGAAAAGGACTACGGCAAGGGGACGATAATGCGTCTGGGCGACGATATATCCATCAATGTCGCCTCGTTCTCGACCGGGTCGCTCTCGCTCGACCTTGCGCTGGGCATCGGCGGTCTGCCGCGCGGGCGCATCATTGAGATATACGGACCTGAATCCTCCGGCAAGACGACGCTCGCGCTGCACGCGGTTGCCTCGGCGCAGAAGGAGGGCGGGGACGCGGCGTATATCGACGTGGAGCATGCGCTCGAGCCCGCCTACGCGCAGGCGCTTGGCGTGGACATCAACAGTCTGCTCATCTCACAGCCCGACACCGGCGAGCAGGCGCTGGACATTGCCGAGTCTCTGGTGCGCTCCGGCGCTGTGGATGTTGTGGTCATTGACTCCGTGGCGGCGCTCATTCCTAGGGTGGAGCTTGAGGGCGAGGTCGGCGACACGGTCGTCGGCGCGCTGGCAAGACTGATGAGCCAAGCCATGCGCCGTCTCGCGGGCGCAATATCCAAGAATAACTGCACCGTTATATTCATCAACCAGCTGCGTCAGAAAATCGGCGTGATGTACGGCAACCCGGAGACAACGCCCGGCGGGCTCGCGCTGAAATACTACTCCTCCGTGCGCATCGACGTGCGCCGCATAGAGACGCTCAAGGTCAACGGAGAGATGGTCGGCAACCGCACGCGCGCGAAGGTCGTGAAGAACAAGGTCGCGCCCCCATTCCGCGAGGCGGAGTTTGACATCATGTACGGCGAGGGCATCTCCAAGATAGGCGAGATAATCGACCTTGCCGTGAAGCTGGAGATCATCGACAAGGCGGGCGCATGGTTCACCGTTGACGGGCAGCGTGTGCAGGGGCGCGACGCCGTGAAGGAATATCTCAAGGCTAACCCTGAGGTCTCCGACAAGATAGAGCAGCAGGTGCGCGAGAACGCATACAAGCTCAGCCCGCGCGCACAGCGCGAGGCGAAGACAGCGGCGGCAAAGGCCGTGGACGTGAGCGCGGCGGACTTTGACGAGGATTGATGCGCATATCAGGTATACATCAGACCTCGCCGGGGCGGCTGACCGTGCGCTTGGAGGATGGGGCGGAGATAAAAACAACGCTCGGCGTTGTGACAGAGCTGCGCCTCTGCTCCGGGCGGGAGCTTGACGAGAGCGCCGTGGAGGCGCTGAAAACCGCATCCGTGCGGGCGCTTGCGCGCGAGAGGGCGATAGAAATGCTCTCCCGCCGCGCCATGTCGCGCGCGGAGCTGCGGCGAAAGCTCATCGAAAAGGGCGAGGATGAGGACACGGCGGAGTATGTCGCGGCGTGGCTGTGCGAGCACTCGCTCATCGACGATGAGAGCTATGCCGCGGCGGTGGCGCGCCATTATGCCGCCAAGGGCTACGGCGCGGGGCGCGTGCGCGCGGAGCTCGGTCGGCGCGGGATAGACCGCGATTTGTGGGACGGCGCGCTTGCCGCCATGCCCGAAAACGAGGATAAGATAGACAAATTCATCGCCTCCCGCCTCCGCAATGCGGAGGACAGGGACGAGGTGAGGAAGCTCAGCAATGCGCTGTACCGGCGCGGGTACTCGTGGGACGAGATACGCCGCGCGCTGGAGCGGCACAGGGCTGACGCGGAAATATACGAGGATTGACGGACTTTATGGAAAAAACCTTTGCATTGGTTTCTCTCGGCTGCGCGAAGAATCTTGTGAACAGCGAGCAGATGCTCTACCTCATGGACGAGGCGGGGTACACGCTCGTGCCGGAGGCGGAAGGTGCGAATCTCGTGATTGTGAACACCTGCGGCTTCATCGACGCGGCAAAGAGCGAGGCGATAGACACCGTTCTTGAAATGGCGGAGCTGAAGAAAGCCGGAAGGCTCGGCGGGATAATCGTGACCGGGTGTCTTTCGGAGCGCTATAAGGACACCATCACGGACGAACTGCCGGAGATCGACAGCGTGCTGGGCGTGGGCAGCTTTGGGGACATCGTTCAGGCGGCGGACGCGGTGCTCGCCGGGCGGCATCTGCGGCACTTTGCCGACCAAAGCGCACCCATCGACGAGATACCCCGCGTCGTGTCCACAGGTCCGGGCTGGGCGTACCTGCGCATTGCGGAGGGGTGCAACAACTTCTGCGCGTTCTGTGCCATTCCCTACATTCGCGGACGCTACCGCTCACGCAGGCTGGAGGATATCGTGGACGAGGCGCGCGAGCTCGCCGCGCACGGCGTGAAGGAGCTTATCGTCATCGCGCAGGACATCACGCGCTACGGCACGGATATCTACGGCAGGCGCAGCCTCGCACGGCTGTGCCGTGAGCTGGCGAAAATAGAGGGCGTGGAATGGATACGCCTGCACTACCTCTACCCCGACCAGTTCGATGACGAGCTTATCGACGAGCTCGCCGAGAACGACAAGATAGTGAAATACCTCGACATTCCCATACAGCACATCAATGACCGCATACTAAAGAGCATGAACCGCCGCGGCACGGGCGGGGAGATACGCGCCCTGTTCAAGACCCTGCGCGAGCGCATTCCGGGGCTTGTGCTGCGCACGAGCCTCATTGCGGGGCTTCCCGGCGAGGGCGAGGCGGAGTTTGCGGAGCTGTGCGAATTTCTGCGCGAGGCGCGGATAGAGCGCGTGGGCGTTTTCCCGTTCTCCCCGGAGGAGGGAACACCCGCCGCCGAGATGGAGCATGTCGAGTCTGACGAGGCGCAGCGCCGCGCGGACATGATAATGCAGCTTCAAGCCCCGATAATGGACGATTTCTGCGCCTCCCTCGTCGGCAAGACCCTGCGCGTGCTGTGCGAGGGGTACGATGAGGAGAGCGGGCTGTTCTATGGGCGCAGCTATGCCGACTCGCCGGATATTGACGGGCAGGTGTTCTTCACCGGCAGCGCCGCCGAGGGCGAGATGGCAGACGTATTGATTCAAAGCACCGAGGACGGTATGCTCTTCGGCGAGATGGAGGATTGAAAATGTTCAAGACAACGGCAAACAAGATAACCATGGTCAGAATCGCGCTTATCCCCGTGTTTCTGGTGCTGGCATACACGGGCTATATGTACGCGGCACTTGCGGTTTACATAATCGCATGCCTGTCTGATGCTGCGGACGGGTATATTGCCCGCCACTGCAATCAGGTGTCCGACTTCGGCAAATTCATGGATCCGCTGGCGGACAAGATGCTGGTGCTCTCGGCAATGTGCTTTTTCATTGAGAACGGGCAGATGCCGGGCTGGTGCGTGGCTGTCGTGCTGTTCCGCGAGTTTGCGGTGTCCGGGCTGCGCCTCATCGCCGTGGAGCAGGGGCGCGTTATCGCTGCGGCATGGTCGGGCAAGCTGAAAACCGGCTGCACCATGGTGGGGCTGTCGGCGATGATGCTGTTCTCCGAGTTGCAAATGGTTAACATAATATCAACTGCGCTTATAATTATAACAACGGTCGGCTCCGGCATACATTATTTCTGGGTCAACCGCGACGTATTCAAATGCTGATACAAGAATGCTGATACAAGGAAGAGGATTCGACAATGAAGCTTTATAATTCCGCAACACGCACAAAGGAAGAGTTTGTCCCCAACCACCCCGACATCGTGAAGATGTACACCTGCGGGCCGACGGTGTATCACTATGCACACATCGGCAATCTGCGCTCGTACATCATGGAGGATGTGCTGGAAAAATACCTGCGCTACCTCGGCTACAACGTCAAGCGCGTGATGAACATCACGGACGTGGGGCATCTGACCTCCGACGCGGACGAGGGCGAGGACAAGATGCTCAAGGGCGCGCAGCGCGAGCACAAGACCGTCATGGAGATTGCAAAATTCTACACCGATGCGTTCTTCTCCGACTGCGCAAAGCTGAACATCAAGACCCCGGATGTGGTAGAGCCGGCGACGCACTGCATCGACGAGTATATAAAAATAATCACAAGGCTGATGGACACGGGCTACGCCTATTTTGCCGGCGGCAATGTGTATTTTGACACCTCAAAGCTGGAGCGCTACTACATCTTCAACGACTTCAACGAGGACGACCTCGCCGTCGGCGTGCGCGAGGGCGTGGACGAGGACACCAACAAGCGCAACAAGAACGACTTTGTGCTCTGGTTCACGAAGTCCAAGTTTGAGGATCAGGCGCTCAAATGGGACTCCCCTTGGGGCGTGGGCTACCCCGGCTGGCACATTGAGTGCTCCGGCATTTCCATGAAGC
>CAVGKI010000094.1:0-3883 GCA_963629655.1 Butyricicoccaceae bacterium
GGAATACTTTGTGTATTTCAAGAAAAAGTGACTAAATCAGAGCGCAAATTATCCGCCAGATGCCGCAGGCGTATTGTGCGGTGTTGCCTTCAGTACAGTGTATGCACCATTGTGCTATTTCGCTCTTGAAAAGAGCGGCGGATTATAATAAAATAAGACATCGGTTATGACGCAGGGAGATCAAAGGAGGAGAATCATATGCCGCAGCACGGAATGATACACGAAAAGCTGGATATAAAGATCCTCATCCTCTATATCCTGCGCCGGCTTCCCGGTGTTGTCGAGCCGGAGACGCTGCTGGATCTCGTACAGTGTGACGCGGGCGTGGGGTATTTTGATTATTCCGACTGTCTTGCCGAGCTTGTAGATACCGGGCACATCGACGAGGTCAACGGCGGCTACCGCATCACTGAGAAGGGCGCGCGCAACGCCGACACCGTGGAGAGCAGCCTGCCCTACTCCGTGCGCATGAAGGCGGAGCGCATGCTTGCCCCGGAGGCGGCGCGCCTTGCCCGCGACGCGATGATAGTGACCGAGCATTTCATGACCGACAGCGGGCTGACCGCGCACCTTGCAATGTCCGACGGCAAGGGGGAGATCATCGACATGCGCCTGCTCATCGCCAGCGAGGCACAGGCAAAGCTCATTGAGAAGAACTTCCGCCGCAGCGCCGAAAGCATCTATCAACAAATTATCGCTCTTGTGAGCGAGGAGGAGAAAAAATGAATTCTATCATCCCCGACGGCTACAAAAGCCTTTTGAGCATCTATGACACGCAGAAAGCCATTGGGCTTCTCAAGCGCCTTTTTGAGGACAGGCTCTGCGCGCTTTTGAACCTTTACCGCGTGTCCGCGCCGCTGTTTGTGGAGGCGGGCTCGGGGCTGAACGACGATCTCAACGGCGTGGAGCGCCCGGTGTCGTTCGACATTCTCCGCTCCGACAAGACCGCGCAGGTCGTGCATTCTCTCGCCAAGTGGAAGCGCATGGCGCTCAAGCGCTACGGCTTCTATCCCGGACGCGGGCTGTGCACGGATATGGACGCGATCCGCCGCGATGAGGACGTGCTCGACAATCTCCACTCGGTGTATGTCGACCAGTGGGACTGGGAAAAGGTCATATTGCCGGAGAATCGGAATATAGATTATCTCAAGTCCACCGTCATGGACATCGTCACCGCCATCTGTGACACGCAGGACACCATGCAGGCGATATACCCGCAGCTACAGTCCCTGCCCAAGCTGGAGCGGCGAGTGTCGTTCGTCACGGCGCAGCAGCTTGAGGATATGTACCCCGACCTCACGCCCAAGCAGCGCGAGAACGCATACACCAAGGAGCATAAGACCGTGTTCATCATCGGCATCGGCGGCGCGCTGAAATCCGGCAAGCCGCACGACGGGCGCGCCCCGGACTATGACGACTGGACGCTCAACGGCGATATTCTCTTCTGGTGCGATTGGCTGGGCTGCGCGATGGAGGTGTCATCCATGGGCATCCGCGTCGATCCTGCCGCGCTCGACCGCCAGCTCACGCTCTCCCACCATGATGAGCGGCGCGCTCTGCCCTACCATAAGGCGCTTTTGAACGGCGAGCTGCCGCTCACCATCGGCGGCGGCATCGGGCAGTCGCGGCTTTCCATGCTGCTGCTGGGCAAGGCGCACATCGGCGAGGTGCAGGCATCCATCTGGGATGACGAGACTGTCTCCGCCTGCGAGGCGGCTGGCGTGACGCTGCTGTGATACTATAAAGCTGAGATACTACAAATCAAAGGAAAAAGATAGATGTCTTTTGTCAGTATACAATTCTGGGCGCTGCTGCTGCCGCTGTGCTTTCTGGCATACGTGCTGGCGGGCAGGACGGCGCGCGGGCAGAACATCGTGCTGCTCATTGCGAGCATAATATTTTATGCAAGCTATGACGTGAAATATCTCATCGTCCTCGCGCTGAGCATCGCCGTGACGTATCTCGGCGGGCTCATCGGCTCAAAGCAGGAGGACGCGGCGCGGCGAAACAGGATATACACTTGGGCGTTCGTGCTGAATCTGCTGCTGCTCGTCGTGTTCAAGTACACGGGCTTTCTCGTGGGCAATCTCAACGCGGTGCTGGGGCTGTTTGGCGTGTCCGTCACACCGCCGAGCATACTTCTGCCCGTGGGGCTGGCGTTCTACACGTTCCAGAGCTCTACATATCTGCTCGACCTGAAAAGCGGCAAGACCGAGCCGGAGCGGGATATTATCAATTACAGCCTCTTTGTCGCGTTCTTCCCGACCATCGTCTCCGGTCCTATCCTGCGCGCGGCGAGCTTTCTGCCCCAGATACGCGCCCGGCGCGAGGTGACGTGGGAGCGCTTTCAGGTGTTCATCTTTACGTTTTTGTGGGGCGCGCTGCTCAAGCTTGTGCTCTCCGACAGGCTCTCCGGCTTCGTCACGCACGTTTTTCAGAGCTATTATAACTACGGCGGCTTTGTCATGCTCATCCACATGGTTTCCGCCATGCTTCAGCTTTATGTGGATTTCGCCGGGTACAGCTATATGGCAATCGCCGTGGCGGCGCTCTTCGGCTTTGATATCCCGGACAACTTCCGCCAGCCGTGGTTCGCCACGTCCGTGGCTGGTATGTGGCGGCGCTGGCACATCTCCATGACGAGCTGGTTCACCGATTATCTCTACATTCCCCTCGGCGGCAGCCGCAAGGGCAAGGCGCGCAAAATGCTCAACACGCTCATCGTGTTCACGGTCAGCGGGCTGTGGCACGGCGCGTCATGGACGTTTGCGTATTGGGGCTTTGTCGCGGCGGCGTACATGGTTGTCGGTCAGCTCACGCTGCCGTACCGCAAGCGGGCGTGCGAGGCGCTGCATATCGACCGCGAGACGTTCGGCTATAAGTCGCTGCAGCGCTTCATCGTGCTGCTGCTGATGTCGGCAAACGTCGTGCCGTTCAGCATAGGCGGGCTGAAGGCGACGGCGGTGTATTTCCTGCGCATGTTCACGGTGTGGAATCCGTGGGTGCTCTTTGACGGGTCGTTTTTCACCATGGGCATGACGGCGACGGATTGGGCGGTGGTGCTGGTGTTCGGCGCGGTGCTGCTGACGGTGTCCGCACTGCGTGAGCATGGGTACAGCGTCCGCTTCATTCTCCGGCAGAACCCGGCGTTCAGAGCCGCGCTCGTGCTGGCGATGTTCTTTGCGATAATCGTGTTCGGCGTTTACGGCGCGCAGTATTCCGCCAACGCCTTTGTGTACGCGGGATTCTGAGGGAGGCGGCAATGAAAAAATATCTTTCGCGCATCGTCTGCATCCTGCTTGTCATTGCGCTCGCCCTCGGCGGGCTGTGGTACGTCAACGGCGTGCTTATCATGAAGCGCTCCGACGGTATTCTCACCATGCAGGACTTTTATGCCCAGCCCGACGGCACGGTGGACGTGCTGCTCGTGGGCAACAGCCACGCCGGCATAAATATCGACACCGCCACGCTCTGGGACAACTGCGGCATTGCCGCGTATGACCTCTGGGGCGGGGTGCAGCCGCTGTGGAACTCGTATCACTATATTGTGGAAGCGCTCAAATACCAGACACCGAGGCTTATCGTGCTGGAGGTCATGGCATCGACGAGCGATTATGAGTATTCCGAGGAGCAAAACCAAATAAAGAACACGGCGGGCATGCGCCTTTCAAAAAATAAGCTTGAAGTCGTACGCGCCTCCGCGCCGGAGGACAGGCAGCTCAATTTGCTCCTCGGCTTCCCGCTGTATCACGGGCGCTTTGATGAGCTCACCATGGAGGATTTTCAGCATTTCCCGTGGTCAAAGGGACTGGAAAACTTCAAGGGCAGCGTACTGCGCTATGGCACGGGCAGCTATGAATTTGAGAGCGCCGAGGGCATAAGC
>CAVGKI010000094.1:3893-7003 GCA_963629655.1 Butyricicoccaceae bacterium
GTTATGGACAAGGAGCTTGAATATCTCAACAAAATAATCGAGCTCTGCCGCGAGGAGAATGTGCCGCTCATGCTGCTAAAAACTCCGTCATTGGAGCGCGAGCAGACGCAGCCCATCCTCAACACCGTTGCCGCCATAGCCGAGGATAACGACCTTGCGTTTGTCAACATGAACCTCATGGATGACGAGCTTGGCATCACTGTCGATGACTGGTCGCTCGACAGGCATATGAACGCGAGCGGCGCGCGCAAGGTGTCCGCGTGGCTGGCGGAGTATGTGCAGCGCGAGTACGGCATACCCGACAGGCGCGGCGATGCGGCATACGCAAGCTGGGACATTAACGCGCACAATGTGAACAACGTCTATCTCGCCGCCGTCACGGACAGCGCGGATTACTTTGCCGAGCTGCGGCGCAATGGGCGCGCGCTGCTCGTGATAAAAAACAGCCCGTGGGAGAGCGAGGCTATGACCGCGCTTGAGGCGGAGCTTGAAAGCGTCGGTGTGCAGCGCGCGGTATACGACGAGAGCGCGAACAATGCCATTCTCATTGCCGACACCGTGACCGGGGAAAATGCACCGGCGCAGACAGAGGGGGAGAGCATGAGCTTTGCCCTCGGCGGCGGAACGCTCCGCGTAAATTTCGAGTATCAGGACGTGTATCTCAACGATAAGAAGCTCACATACTACGGCGGCAGCGAAATAACGCTCATCGTGTATGACACGCTGACCGGCGAGGTCGCGGACACCGTCGGCTTCAACACGCTTGACGGCTGTGTGCTGACAAGAGCCGAGGAATAAAAAATAAAACAGCCATAAAAATGCCATGGTCGGCGTGGAGCATACCACACCGACCATGGCGGTTTTGGTTATACCTTCAAAACAAAATGATTTTTGCGGAAGTCGATAAGCCCCTCGCTGCGCATTTTTCCGAGCTCAAGCGACAGCCCGCTGCGCTCGACCGCGAGATAGTCCGCAAGCTGCTGTCGGGAAAAGGGAATGTCAAACTCATATTTCCCTGTGCGCTGCGCCTCTGCGGAGAAATAGGACATAAGCTTTGCCCGCGTGGTGCGCTGCCCCATGAGCGTGAGCTTTTCGCTCAAGCGCAGGTTTTTCTCGGCAAGCTCGCCGAGCAGGTTGCGGATGATGCGGCTGTGATGGCTGCACGCCGACGGGCAGACGCTCAAAATACGCCGCACATTGAAAAACATCACCGTGACGGGCGTCTCCGCTATCACGCTCACATTCAGCACAGAGCCGGGAGCGCAGGCATACGCGGCGGCAAAGGTCTGCCCCGCTGTCGCCTTGGAGAGAATATTGCGGTTGCCCCAGATGTCCTCCTGGATGATAAGAATGCTTCCCGCCAGCACAAGCCCGATTGCCTCCGACGTGTCACCGGCGCGCAGCACGAAGGCGTCCTTGGAATATTCCTCCGTCTCGGCATTGAGACAGGAGAGCATAGAGCGGAGCTCATCCTCGGAGATGCCGGAGAAAAGCTGAGAAGAGCGAATGACGGATAAAAAATCTTTCATAAAAAATTCTCTTTCGTTGAAAATTCAACTGATTTGTTGAATCCATTGTACTATAATAAAGCCACAAAAGCAAGGAGGCACTGGTTATGAAAAGAAGAATTATTGAGATCGATCGGGATAAGTGCAACGGCTGCGGTGCCTGCGCCGCCGCCTGCCACGAGGGCGCGATTGCCATAATCGACGGCAAGGCGAAGCTGATGCGCGACGATTACTGCGACGGTCTGGGCGACTGTCTGCCCACCTGCCCCACGGGTGCGATCACCTTTGTTGAGCGCGAGGCTGCCGCTTACGACGAGAAAGCCGTCATGGAGAACAAGCAGAAGAAGATGCAGGAGAAAATGAAAAAAGAGGGCATGACCCTGCCCTGCGGCTGCCCGGGAACGCAGTCGAAGAAGATAGAGCACGCGGAATGCGCCGACGCAGAGCCGAGCCATGCAAGCGCTGTCAGCAGACTGTCGCAGTGGCCGGTTCAGATTAAGCTCGTGCCGGTGAATGCGCCGTATTTTGACGGGGCAAAGCTGCTGATTGCCGCGGACTGCACGGCATATGCCTACGCTGCGTTTCACGAGCGCTTTATAAAGGGTCATATTACCCTCGTCGGCTGCCCCAAGCTCGACAGCGTGGACTATTCCGAGAAGCTGACGGAGATCATCCGTAATAACGACATAAAGAGCGTGACGGTTGTGCGCATGGAGGTTCCCTGCTGCGGCGGGCTGGAGCATGCGGCGAAGGTCGCCCTGCAGCAGAGCGGGAAGTTCATTCCGTGGCAGGTCGTCACAATCTCCACTGACGGAAGAATACTGGACTAATTATATATAATAGAAAGCGAGGAACACAGATGGACAACAAAATGTTTTGCTTCCAGTGCGAGCAGACGGCGGGCTGCACCGGCTGCACGGGCAAGGCGGGCGTATGCGGCAAGACGGCGGACGTGGCAAAGCTTCAGGACGAGCTGACCGGCGCGCTGGTCGGTTTGGCGCGCGCCGTGAGCGGCGAGGCGCAGGCAGCGCCGGACACATGGCGGTTGATGATAGAGGGCTTGTTCACCGCCATCACCAATGTAAACTTCAACGAAAAGACCATTCGCGAGCTTATCGACCGGGTGCACGGGGAAAAGGCGCGCCTTGTGCCCAACTGCTCCGGCTGTGCCTCCGTGTGCGGGCGGACTGACGATTATGACATGAGCCTGCTCTGGAACGCGCAGGAGGATGTGCGCAGTCTCAAATCCCTTATTCTTTTCGGCATACGCGGCATGGCGGCTTATGCGCATCACGCCATGGTGCTGGGCTATACCGATGATGAGGTGAACCGCTTCTTTGCCAAGGCGCTCTTTGCCATCGGCGAGGATTGGGGCATGGATGAGCTTCTGCCCATCGTGATGGAGGTCGGCGAGAAGAATCTCAAGTGCATGGCACTGCTCGACAAGGCAAACACCGAGAGCTACGGCACGCCGACACCCGTCACCGTTCCGCTGACAGTGGAGAAAGGACCGTTCATCGTCATCACGGGTCACGACCTGCGCGACTTGAAGCTGCTGCTGGAGCAGACCGAGGGCAAGGGCATCAACATCTACACCCACGG
>CAVGKI010000095.1:0-6981 GCA_963629655.1 Butyricicoccaceae bacterium
CTTGCCGCATTATGCGGTGTTGCCTTAATTTTTTTTTTTCTTTTTGGTGCGGAATGTGATATATCTAGCATAGAAAATCGAAAGGTGGTTTTTATTATGAGCTTTATTGAAGCCATTAAATCCGTATTCTCCAAGTACGCCACTTTCTCCGGCCGCGCAAGACGCAGCGAGTATTGGTGGTTCTGGCTGTTTTACCTCGTCATCAATGCTTTGCTCAATGGGCTCAGCCTCGCAATGAACGACGGCGACGGCAGCATGAACGTTTTCGGCGTTCTTGCATCGGTGTTTGCCCTTGCCGTGTTTCTTCCGAACCTTGCGGTGTCGGTGCGCCGCCTGCATGACATCGGCAAGAGCGGCTGGGCTGTTCTCATCGGGCTTATCCCCATTATCGGCTGGATATTCCTGCTGGTATGGTTCCTCAAGGACAGCATGCCGGAATCCAACCAGTACGGCGAGTGCCCCAAGGCGGCAGTGAAGACGGCAGTGCAGTAACTACCTATTAATAAATAGCATCAAGCGGCACGGGCGCGCCTGTGCCGCTTGATTTTTGCTTGTTTTTGTTGTTTTATGTTGAATGAAGAGAGAAGAGGCGAAGTGATATGCTGATTGTGCTCAAGCACGGGGCGCTGGAGGAGAAGCGCGCGCGGCTTACCGCGTGGCTGAATGAGCGGGGCGCAGATGTGCGCGCCGTGCCCGACGCGGCGCAGGCGCTGATCGTTGTCACCGGCGACACTGCGCGGGTGGATGCGGCGCTTATAGCGTCGCTGGATTTCGTTGCGTCCGTCACGCCAACCGAGCCGCCGTTTATGTACAGCGGCAGAGCCGCGCACCCGGCGACAAGCGTTGTCGAGACCGGCGGCGTGAAGCTCGGCGGGGGCGGCTTCTGCCTTATTGCCGGCCCCTGCGCCGTCGAGAGCGAGGAGCAAATCGTCGCCTCGGCGCGCGCGGTGAAGGCGGCGGGCGCGGATATGCTGCGCGGCGGCGCGTATAAGCCCCGCACCTCGCCCTATGATTTTCAGGGGCTTGGACGCGATGGGATAGAGCTTTTGAAGCTTGCCCGTCGCGAGACGGGACTGCCCATCGTCACTGAGATAATGAGCGTGGCTGCCCTGCCGGAATTTGAGGACGTTGACCTTATACAGGTCGGCGCGCGCAATATGCAGAATTTCGACCTCCTGCGCGAGCTGGGCAAGCTGAGGAAGCCGATACTGCTCAAGCGCGGGCTTGCCAACACGCTCAGGGAGCTTTTGCTGAGCGCGGAGTACATCATGGCGGGCGGGAACGAGCAGGTCATCCTTTGCGAGCGCGGCATCCGCACCTTTGACGATTTCACCCGCAACACGCTTGACCTTGCGGCGGTGCCTATGCTGCGTGAGCTGTCGCACCTGCCCGTTATAGTCGACCCCAGCCACGCCACCGGCATCGCCCGCCTCGTGCCGCCAATGGCGCTCGCCGCGACGGCAGCCGGCGCGGACGGATTGATGATCGAGGTGCATAACGACCCCATGCATGCTCTGTGCGACGGTGCGCAGTCCCTGCGTCCTGAGGAGTATGATGCGCTTGTGAAAAAGGTGATGCGCGTGAGAGAGGTCGTGACGGAGGTCGACGGGCATTGACGAGGGTACACGTAAAAGCGTCAAGAGAGTATGACGTTATTATAGAGCGCGGCATCCTTGACCGCGCGGGGGAGGAGCTGCGCCGCGTGAATGCGCGCGGCTCGACCGCCGCCGTTATCGCCGGGGAGCGTGTCGCGGCGCTCTACGGCGCGCGGCTCGCCGCCTCGCTTGAGCGCGCGGGCTACCGCGTCGTGCCGTTCATATACCCCGGCGGCGAGAAATACAAGACGCTGGAAACCTACGGGAAAATAATGGATTTTCTCGCGCGGGAGCACTTCACCCGTGCCGACATCGTCGCCGCGCTCGGCGGCGGCGTGACGGGGGATATGGCGGGCTTTGCCGCCGCGACGTATCAGCGCGGCACTGCGTTTGCGCAGATACCCACAACGCTGCTCGCTGCGGTCGATTCCTCCGTCGGCGGCAAGACCGCCGTCGATCTGTCATTGGGCAAGAATCTGGCGGGCTGCTTTTATCAGCCGTGCGCCGTGCTGTGCGACACGGACACGCTCTCCACGCTGCCGCAGGCGGAGCTTGCCAACGGCTGTGCCGAGGTCGTGAAATACGGTGTGCTCGGCGATGCGGCGCTTTTCGCCTCGCTTGAGCGCGGCGATGCCGAACCGCAGTCGGAGCGCGTGATCGCGCGCTGCGTGGAGATGAAGCGCGACATCGTTGAGCAGGACGAATTTGACACGGGGCGCAGGATGCTCTTGAACCTCGGTCACAGTGTCGGGCACGCCGTTGAAAAGTGCAGCGGCTTTGCCGTGCCGCACGGATCTGCCGTGGCGATCGGCATGACTGTGATAATGCGCGCGGCTGCCGCGCGCGGCATATGCCCCGCCTCGGCGGCGGAGCGCACGGCGGCGCTGCTGGCAAGGTGCGCCCTGCCCACGTCGACTGGGTACATGGCGGAAGAGCTGTGCCGCGCGATGCTCAGCGACAAGAAGATGACCGGCGGCAGGCTGAGCCTTGTCGTGCCGGAGGACATAGGGCGCTGCCGCATTGTCCCCGCGTCGGCGGAGGAGCTGCCCGGCTGGCTCAGAGACGGAGGCATAGCATGAATGTTACCGTCGCACACGGTGCGCGGACAGGGCGCGTGCACATCCCCGCGTCAAAATCACAGGCGCACCGCCTGCTTATCTGCGCCGCGCTGGGAGCAGGGGAGTGCACGCTGCGCTGCGAGGGAATGTCGGACGACATTGCCGCCACGCTGCGCTGCCTCAACGCGCTGGGCGCGGATATACGGCGCTTCGGCGCGGAGCTTCGTGTGCGCCCAATCGAGAGCGCGCCGCGCGGCATCTGCCGCCTTGATTGCGGGGAGAGCGGGTCAACGCTGCGCTTCCTGCTGCCGCTCGTCGGCGCGCTGGGCGCGGACGCGGTGTTCGAGATGGCAGGGCGGCTGCCGCAGCGCCCGCTTGCGCCGCTGGACGCGGTGCTCAAGGCGCACGGGATGCGCATAGAGCGCGACGGCGCGCGGCTCATATGCTCCGGGAGGCTTCGCACGGGGGATTATTCCGTCAGCGGCGGAGTTTCATCGCAGTATATTTCCGGGCTGTTGATGGCGTTGCCGAGGCTTGACGGGGAGAGCCTCCTTGAGGTCACCGGGCGGCTGGAATCCGCGCCCTACGTCGCCATGACGGAGGACGCGCTCACCCTCGCGGGGCTGAAAGTTGAAAAACAAGATAATGTCTATACCGTTTTCGGCGCACAGCGCGCCGATATGCCGCGTCACTGCGCCGTGGAGGGCGACTGGTCGAGCGCCGCGTTCTTTTTGTGCATGGGCGCGCTCTCGCCGCGCGGCGTGACCGTGGACGGGCTGAATCTGCGCTCGGCGCAGGGCGACCGCGCCGTGCTGGACATACTCCGCCGCCTCGGCGCGGATGTGCGGCAGAGCGGCGGCAGCGTGACTGTGCGCCGTGCCGCGCTCAACGGCTGCACGCTCGACGCGCGCGCGATACCTGATCTTATCCCCGTGCTCAGCGTCACCGCCGCGACGGCGCATGGCGAGACGCGCATCACAAATGCCGCGCGCCTGCGCCTGAAGGAGTCCGACCGCCTTGAGGGCACGGCGCGGCTCATCACCGCGCTCGGCGGGGACGCTGCGGAGACGGAGGATGGGCTTATAATACGCGGCGTGCCGGCGCTTGCGGGCGGCACGGCGGACGCCTGCCGCGACCACCGCATCGCAATGTCCGCCGCCGTCGCCGCCTCGGTCAGCCGAGGTGATGTCACCGTGCTCGGCAGTGACTGCGCGGCAAAATCCTACCCCGGATTCTGGGATGAGCTTGACGGCTTGGAGGTAACAGAATGAGCAGCAGCTACGGCGAAAACATACGTATCACGATATTCGGACAATCGCACTCCGACGCGATAGGCGTGACGATAGAGGGCATACCCGCAGGCGAGCGGATAGACTTGGACGAGCTCCGCCGCTTCACCGACCGCCGCGCCCCCGGACGCAATGAATACAGCACGCCCCGCCGCGAAAGCGACGCGTCGGAGCTCCTCTGCGGTATTGTCGGCGGCGTGACCTGCGGCGCGCCGCTCACCGCAATAATACGCAATGCCGACACCCGCCCGCAGGATTACGCCGCGCAGCGCGCCGTGCCCCGCCCGGGACACGCGGACTACACCGCGCAGGTGAAATTTAATGGCGTGCAGGACACCTCCGGCGGCGGGCACTTCTCCGGGCGGCTGACAGCGCCGCTGTGCATTGCCGGGGGAATATGCAAGCAGCTTCTCTCGCACGAGGGCATAGAGATCATCAGCCGCATAAAGTCCGTCGCGAATATCGAGGACGCGGGCGAGCTGACCTGCTCCACGGCGGAAAAGGACTTTCCCACGGTGGACGACGCGCGCGGCGCAGAAATGCGCGCGGCGATCGCGGCGGCGCGGGCGGAGGGCGACTCCGTCGGCGGCGTGGTGGAGTGCGCGGTGCTCGGCGCTCCGGCAGGGCTGGGCGATCCCATCTTCGGCGGCATGGAGAACCGCATTGCCGCCGCAGTGTTCGGCATCCCTGCCGTCAAGGGGGTGGAGTTCGGCGCGGGCTTTGCCGCCGCCGCCATGCGCGGCAGCGAGAATAACGACCCGTTCGCCGTTGAAAACGGCGCGGTCATCACCGTGAGCAATAACTGCGGCGGCATTCTCGGCGGAATAAGCGACGGTATGCCCATCGTTTTCCGCGCCGCGATAAAGCCCACGCCGTCAATCGCCAAGCGTCAGCACAGCGTGGACATGGACGCACTCGAAGCTAGAGACATTGAGATAAGCGGCAGGCACGACCCGTGTATCGTGCCGCGCGCCGTGCCCTGCGTTGAAGCGGCGGCGGCGCTCGCCGTGTATGACGCGCTTCTTGCGCGCAGGAAGGAGGTGCGGTAAGCGTGGACTTGACGGAACACCGCCGGGAGATAGACACACTTGACAGGCAGATAATGGCGCTGTTCGTGCAGAGAATGGCACTCGTGCGTCAGATTGCGGAGTATAAGCGCGGCGCGGCGCTGCCCGTGCCGGATGCCGCGCGCGAGCGGGAAAAGCTGCGCATGGCGGCGGAGAGCGTGCCGCCGGAGCTGCGCGGGGATGCCATGGCGCTGTGCGCCGAGCTTATGCGCCTCAGCCGCGCTTATCAGGAGCGCAGTCTGCGCGCGGCGAATACGGAGAAATTGCACTGCGGGCTGCTGGGTGAAAGGCTGGGGCACAGCTATTCGCCGGAGATACACGCCATGCTCGCCGATTATGAGTATAAGCTCTGTGAGTGCGCGCCCGACGCTGTTGAGCATTTTGTCAGGGACGGCGCGCTCGACGGCTTCAACGTCACCATACCTTATAAAAAAACGGTCGCCGCGCTCTGCGACGAGCTCTCCGATACGGCGCGGCGGCTCGGCAGCGTCAACACGGTCATTCGCCGCGCTGACGGCAGCATTTACGGCGACAATACGGACGCCTTCGGTTTTGAGAGCCTTGTCCGTCACAGCGGCATAGACGTATGCGGAAAGCGGGCGGTCGTGCTCGGCAGCGGCGGTGCTTCGGTCACGGTGTGCGCCATGCTGGAAAAGCTCGGCGCGGCGAGCGTGCGTGTGCTGTCGCGCGGCGGCGGCGCGGATTACGGCGATATTACGCCTTACCGCGATGCACAGATTATCGTCAACGCCACGCCTGTGGGAATGTACCCGAAAAACGGCGCGGCGGCGGTAGACCTGCGCGATTTTCCGCAGTGCGAGGGCGTGCTTGATCTTGTGTATAACCCCGCGCGCACCGCGCTCATCATGCAGGCGGAGACGCTTGACATCCGCTGCGAGAGCGGGCTTTATATGCTTGTGGCGCAGGCAAAGCGCTCCTCCGAGCTGTTCACGGGCAGCGCCCTTCCCGACGGCGAGATACCGCGCATATGCGGCGCGCTTGCGCGGAATATGCGCAATATTGTCATCATCGGTATGCCCGGCAGCGGCAAGACCACCGTTGCGGCGGCGCTGGGGAAAATGCTCGGCAGACCGGTGTACGACAGCGACGATAAGGTGCTGGAGATGATGGGCGAGAGCGCGGAGGCGCTTATACGTGCGCGCGGCGAGGCGGAGTTCAGGCGCGCGGAGACTGCGGCGCTTGCAGAGCTGGGCAGGCTCTCCGGCGCGGTCATCGCGACCGGCGGCGGCGTTGTCACGCGCGAGGAGAATTATCCGCTCTTGCACCAGAACGGCATCATCGTCCGTCTCAAGCGTGCGTTGGCGCATCTGCCCACGGACGGCAGACCCGTCTCCCAAGCGACCGCGCCTGCAGCGCTGTGCGCTGCGCGCGAGCCCATGTACGCGCGCTTTGCCGACGTGACCGTGGATAACAACGGCGCACTGGAGGAAACCCTGCGCGCGGTGATAAACGCGGCGGGGTGATGGGGAAAATAAGGACGGGTCAGCCACGACAGACTGCCCCGTCCTTATTTTCACTATCCCAACGCCACATCGAGCACCAGCATCAGCAGAAACCCGCCGAAGAAGCCGAGCGTGCCCGCACGCCCCGGCGCGGCGGGAATGAGCTCATGCATGACGACATAGAGCATTGCCCCCGCCGAAAAGCCCAGCAGCCACGGCATTGCGCCCTGCACGCCCGACACGGCGAGCACCGCCAGCAAGCCGAAGAGCGGCTCGACCGCGCCGGAGAGAACGCCGGTCAGAAACGCCCGCCGCCGTGTCATGCCGAGCTGCCGCATCGGCAGGGACACCGCTGCACCCTCCGGCAGGTTTTGCAGCCCGATGCCCAGCGCGAGGGCAAGTGCGCCCGCCAAAGGCTCGCCGCGTGCGGCGAGGGCGAACGCCAGCCCGACGGACATACCCTCCGGCATGTTGTGCACGGTGATGGCGGTGACGAGCAGGGGCGTGGC
>CAVGKI010000096.1:0-6965 GCA_963629655.1 Butyricicoccaceae bacterium
ATGTACTTGTTATATCGCTTCGGTATCAGCGCACCGAGAGAACCGAACAGCAGCATCGCCGGTGCTGTGCCCAGCGCGAATGCCAGCATATACGCCGCGCCGCGCGCCCAGCCTCCCGCCGACGCGCTCATCAGCCACACCGCACTCATCGCGCCGCACGGCATCAGTCCCGTCAGCACCCCAACCGTGAGAGCCTGCCTCAGCGCGCCGCGCGCTAAGGCAGAGGGGTGGAGGAGCGCCGGGTGCAGCGCGGCGCTTATCCGCCGCAGCAGCGGCACGCCCCACATCCGCAGCCCGATGAGCACCACCAGAAGCCCGCTTATCGTGAACAGCATGCTGCGAAACGCGCGGTCATAGCTTATCGCGCTGCCAAGCGCGCCGAAGAGCGCGCCCATCGCGGTGTAGCTTATCACGCGCCCCAGATTATACAGCGCCGCGCCGCCCGCCCGCTCGCCGGAGGACGGCGCGCCGCACTGCGTCAGCATTATCCCGCCGCACATTCCGATGCAGTGCACCCCGCTCAAAAGCCCGATGACAAATACCGCGCCGTACCCCGCGCCCGCCGTGAGCGCCGGGACGGACACAAGCGCCGTCGCTCTCGGCAGCAGCACTGCCAGCACCGCGACTGCAATGACCGCCGCCGCGTCCGCGATCACCCCGTCGCGCCCGCTGCCGCCGAAGGCGTAGCCCGTGTCGGCGAGCGCGGCGCGGATATGAGCCTCGTCCGTCAGCTCCGGGTCAAACTCCACGCGCGCCGCCGCTCGGCGATAGCTCACCTCGGCGGAGATAACGCCGCGCGTGTGCAGCAGCGCCGAGGCAACCTCGTCCTCACACTCCGGGCATATCATCCCGCTTATCCTGCTCTCAAAAGCTTCACTTTTCATCATGCACTTCCATATTCTTCAGCCTCAGCGAATTCAGCAGTACCCCGTTTGAGCTCAGCGACATTGCCGCCGCCGCGATCGACGGGTTTATCAGTCCTGCCGCCGCCACGGGTATGCACACGGTATTGTAAAAAAGCGCCCAAATGAGGTTCTGCCGTATCACGCGCATCGTCTGCCGTGACAGCCGCAGCGCCAGCGGTACGCCGCGTATCTCCCCGCCGATCAGCATTATTCCGCTCGCCTCGGCGGCGATGTCCGTCCCCGTGCTGACGGAAATGCTCACGTCCGCCGTGGCGAGGGCGGGTGCGTCGTTTATCCCGTCGCCCACCATGCATACGTGCGCGCCGCGCTGCTGCATCCGGCGTATCGCCTCTGCCTTGCCGTCCGGCTTCACGCCGGATATTATGTTAACTATACCCGCCTCTGCGCCTATCGTGCGGGCGGTTTTTTCGTTGTCGCCCGTTATCATCCACACGTCGATGCCCGCCGTGCGCAGTGCCTCCACGACCTCCCGCGCCTCCGGGCGCAGCCTGTCGGCAATACCCAGCACCGCGCGCACTTTGCCGTCGATGGCGATGACGACCTCCGTATGCGCGCGCTCGCGCACGTCCTCAATGCCGTCGAGCGCGCGGATATCGACCCCGCGCTCGGAGAGCAGCTCGCGCGTGCCGCAGATAACGCTGCGCCCCTGAACCGTGCCCGCCGCGCCCGCGCCGCGTATGCTCTCAAAATCCGCGACGGAGAACGGAAGCGCGTTCGGGCAGCGCGCCCCGGCGCAGCGCGTGACGGCGCGCGCCGCAGGATGCTCGGACAGCCGCTCGACCGCTGCGGCGTATATCAGCGCCTCATCAAGGTCGCCGGATATGCCGATGAGCTCCGCCACCTCAGGCTCGCCATAGGTGAGCGTGCCGGTCTTGTCGAACACCACCGTGTCCGCGCGGCACGCTTTTTCCAGCTGTTCCCCGTCGCGGAAGAGTATGCCCAGCTCCGCCGCGCGCCCTGACCCGGTCATTATCGCTGTCGGTGTTGCCAGACCCAGTGCACACGGGCAGGAGATGACCAGCACCGCGCACAGCGCATATACAGCTTTGCCCCAGTCGCCCGGTGCGATGCACCAAAACCACAGCGCGAACACCCCCAGCGCCGCGGCGGCGATCACGGGAATGAACACCCCGGCGATGCGGTCGGCAAAGCGCTCTATCGGCGCTTTTGAGCACTGCGCGCGCTCCACCGTCGCGATTATCTGCTCCAGCACGCTGTCGCGTCCAAGACCGTCCGCAGACATGAGAATGCTGCCGGAGCGGTCGAGCGTCCCGGAATACACCGTGTCGCCCACGGACTTTTCCACCGGCGTGCTCTCGCCGGTCAGCATGGACTCGTCCACGGTGCATGTGCCCTCCAGCACCGTCCCGTCCACGCTTATGCGCTCACCGGGGAGGACGCGGAGAATGTCGTGCTCCGTTATCTCGTCGATGTCCACCTCGCGCTCCTCCGCGCCGCGCACGACCGTCGCCGTCTTGGGGCGCAGCCGCATCAGCCGCCGTATCGCGCCCGACGCCTCGTTTTTCGACAGTGTTTCAAGGTATTTGCCAAAGAGAATGAACGACAAGAGCACGCACTCGGATAGAAAATACAGCTGTATATCCACCGTCACCGTGAACGTCACGACAGCGCTGTATATGTATATAATAGTGGTCGAGACTGCGACAAGCACGTCCATTCCGAGACTGCCGGAACGCAGGGAGCGCCATGCCCCGCGGTAAAAATACCGCCCCGGTCCGAACTGCACGACGCTTGCCAGCGCAAGCTGGATATACGGGTGCAGATCCCATACCAGCGGCATCGTGAACAGCACGGATATGCACAGCGCGCGCAGAAGCGTCATTCGGCTGTGCAGCTGTATCTCCTCATCGCCGCCGGTGCGCGCCGTGACGGAGGCGTATATCCCGCGCGCCCTCAGCGCCGCTAGCAGAGCCTTGCTCTCAATGCCCGTCCACAGCACGGCACGCAGCTTGCCGTCTGTGATATCCTCCACGCGCCTTACGCCGTCCAGCGTCTCCAGCGCGGCTTTTGCCGCCTCGCGGTCAAACGCGGCGCATTCTATCTCCGCCGTCTCCGGCGGCACATCGAAGCCCGCGCGGCGCACGGCGGCGTACAGCGCGGCATAGTCCGCGCGCTCGCCGTCATATTCTATTTTGCAGCGTGAAGAGGCGTAGTTGACCATCACGCTCTCCACGCCCGCCACGGCTTCCAGCCGCCTTTGCAGACGCGGCGCGCACGCGGCGCAGTCCATCCCGCTCACTCTCAGTGTTATCTCCATAGTGCCACTCAACAGCATGGCAGGGAAAGAGCGCGCTCTTTCCCTGCCGCCAAATACTTATGCGCCCTTGGCTTCTTTCTTGAGCCGGAGGTATTCCTTGAAGGATATGTACGAGCAGGGCAGGCACATCACCGGCACATGGAACAGGAATATCCAGCTGAGTGTGTCGATGCCCTGATAGAACACGCCGTTGTACCATACGCCGTCGATAAGCTCAAAGTACGAGAAGTTCCACACGCCCCACAGCCCTGTCGAAGAGCCGCACAGGTGCAGAATGACGAACGACGCGGAGGTGAACACACCCGCGATGGCGCAGATGAGCGTGGAGGATGCGCGGCGGCTCTTTGCGAGGAAAATGGACACCACCGGCAGCACATACACCGTCAGATTCAGCGCCCACAGTGACAGGGGAATGGAGTACGTCCACTTGAACGCCTGACGGATATGGTCGCCGTCGTGAATGAGCACGGCAATGAGCATAATAACGGCGCACTTGCAGATTTTTTTTGCGAGCTTCTCGTCGAGCTTGGTGTCGAGCAGCTTGGCTGCGGCTTTTTCTTTTTCAGACATGATGATCCTCTCCCGTTGATTATAGTATTTGGTCATTGCAAAAACAGCTTCCTGACCACTTGGTAAAAATAAAATACCACCTTGTTCACGATTTGTCAATATGGTACGGAGGAAAATTTTGAATAGCTGTGCAGCAAGCACGATGAATGTTGAAATTTTTTGTTTTTCGTGTATAATTCATAACAGAGTTTTGTGAAAATCTATTCGGAAAACGGGGTGATAAGATGACATCTGCGGCGCAAATGTTTTCGACAGGCGGCAGCCGTGACCTGCTGTCTGCCAATTCTAATGCCACGGACAAAAGTGAATATAACGCCGTTGATCTGACAAAATTTATATGTGCGATACTCGTGGTATCAATACACGTTGCGCCGTTCGGCACTGTCAATGACCGATTGCTGAGCATGCTTAATTACGGCATTCAGAATTGGCTCGCCAGAATTGCCGCTCCGATTTTTTTCGTCGCTTCGGGGTTCTTTTTATACAGGAAAACCACGCCGGAGAGCTTTTCATTAAAACCGACAATGATGTACGCTGTTAAGCTGGTAAGACTGTATGTGATTTGGGCTTTGCTCTATTCGCCGTTTCGGCTCAATGCTATTTTAGGGGATGGGCGCGGCATTATTCACGGTATTTTTGACGATGTGGTATTTATGGGGCGCTATACGCAGCTATGGTTTATCCCTGCGCTGATTTTTGCCGTTGTCCTCACATCTTTTCTGCTGTCGAGAAAAATCGGGTCAAGAAAAATCTTGACTGCCGCACTGATTTTTTATGCGCTGGGGCTGCTTGGTCAAAGCTGGTTTGGCATAATTGCGCCACTGAGGACGAGCACGCCGGAGCTGTGGTCTTTGCTGGAAAAACTGTACACATTCATTGGCACTACACGCAACGGGCTGTTTGACGGCTTCCTGTTTGCCGGCATGGGCGCGCATATTGCATTCAACGGCTTCAAAATACCGCAGAAAAAAGCATTCATTGGGTTTGCAGCGTCATATTTTTTAATGCTTGTGGAGGCTGTATGCGTTAAATATTTCGATTTCGCTCTAGCGAACGATATGTATATTTTCCTTGTTCCCACGGTATACTTCGCTTTTGGATTTGTCGTGAATTATCGCATTCCGAGCAAAGACGGCATTTACAAAACGCTGAGGGGCATCAGCGCTTTGGTATACTACTCACATCTGTGGATATTAAGCTTTATTATCATGCTCTTTAATTTGCTGGGGATTCAAATCGGCGCAGAATGCCTTCCGTTCGTCCTGACGCTTATCGGCAGTGTGGTTTTCTCTTATGTTGTCTATAAGCTTTCTGAACGTCCGTGCTTTAGATGGCTGAAAATGCTTTATTCTTGAGCGTTGCAAAAAAAACATCCTCCTGACGGCATTTTGTGCGTCAGGAGGATATCTTGTTATTTCGCCTCGATGATTGTGATGCGTCCCTGACCGTAGGGGTCGGAGTACTCATCGCCGACGGTGCCGCCGAGCGTGTCAACGATGTAGTCGATGAGCACCTGACTATCGAGCATCACGCAGTCCTGCAAGAGGGTGTTGTCAGTGAATATGGAGCAGCCGCTGCCGCTGTTTTTGATCATGTAGCTGTGCCCTGCGAGGGTATAGGTCTTTTCAAGATCTAGCGGCTTGCCGCCGACGGTGACATCCTTCACGCGGTAGTCGCCGTCAACACTGACGAACATATTATCCTTGTCACGCTTGACGGAGGATTCAACATTGAGGTCAACGGTGTACTCAAGCCCTGCAACCTGTTGGAAGCCTCCGCTCTCGCCCGGCAAGGCGGATGCGCCGAGCTCCAGCGCGTCGAGTATCTCCTGCCCGGTGCATTCAACGACGCACAGCTCGTTGCCGAACGGGTGGACAGAGATAATGTCACCGTAGGTGATATCGCCCGCCTTTATGTTTGTGCGGATGCCGCCGCCGTTGACGAACGCCACATCAGCGCCGGAGATTGCCTTGTACGCATCGGCGCACAGGTCGCCGAGGTTGGTTTCGGAAACGCGGACCAAGCACAGCTCCGGGTTCGCAGGGTCGTTTATCACAAGGTCAACGTCGGTGTGCGCCACGACCGTGTTCACCAGCTCCTCATACTCCGCCTGAATGTCGTCAATGTAGCTTTTTGCGCCGTCGTCGTTGAGCAGCGCGGTGTCAAGCTTGCCGGCTGCCGTGATGGTCAGGCAGCCGATGTTTGCCAGCTTCGTGCCGGTAGAGGTGAGAATGACCTTCTCGCCGTCCTTGTTCTTGACAAGCTCTTTTTCAATGACGGAGTGGCTGTGCCCGTCGAGCACAACGTCAATGCCGGTGGTGTTTGTAATAACATCGGAGGATGTCCACGGTGAGCAGTCCGCCTCGATGCCGAGATGAGAGAGCGCGATAACATAGTCCGCGCCGCCCTTGCGCGCAGCATCGACGGCATCCTGCACGGCGGCGTAGACAGTCTCGCCCGTCTCATCCTGCCCGAAAGAGTATATCCACTCGCCCTTGTCGTTCTGGAAGTACTTCGGCGTGGAGGAGGTTATCGTTTTCGGCGTGCATATGCCGACAAACGCGATCTTCACGCCGCCTTTTTCAATGACGGTGTACGGGTCGAGCACGGTCTTGCCGTTCTTGTCATAGAAGTTTGCGCATACATATTCAAAATCCGCTTCCTTTACGAGCTTGAGGAACTGATCCATGCCGTAGTCAAACTCATGGTTGCCAGGCGTTGCCACGTCGTAGCCCAGCTCGTTCATAATGTCCACGATGTACTCGCCCTTTGAGAGCGTGCCGACCGTGCCGCCCTGTATGGCATCACCGGCATCTGCAAGTATGACCTCCTTGCCCTGCTTTTCAAGCGTGTCCTTCACCAGAGCAAGCCCCTGGTAGCCAAGATTGTCGTCAATGCCGCAGTGCACATCGTTTGTGTACAGCACGACGATGTCCGCGCTCTGTCCGTCGGCAGATGCTGCGCCGGAGCACAGCGTGAACACCATGACGAACACAAGCAGCAGCACCGTAAATTTTCTTTTCATGCTTCTCCTCCTTAATTTTAGCGATAAAGCTGAAAATAATATACCATACTCCGCGCCGCATTTCAATATCGGCATATATCAGTGTCTTGAATTTCCGCTTACCCAATAGTATAATAGACTTGTTCGACAACCTAATGTTGACGGTTAAAAATGCCACAGACCAGCG
>CAVGKI010000097.1:0-6965 GCA_963629655.1 Butyricicoccaceae bacterium
AAATGGCTTTTTTTACTCCAAATATCCTCTGGTATTCTTTTTCCTTGAGTTTCGCTATTCGCTTTACATTATCCATTCTTTCTCTCCCCACTCAAGTATACCATTTATTTGTGTATTTTTCTACCACGCAGAGGTTATCGAACAGGTCTATTATATGAAATTATAACATATTCCGCGCAAATAAAAAATACGGATAAGTGTAAATTTATTAGAATTTTTTCGCAATTCTTAACGCTCCGTTAACATGCTTTGGCATTATAATGAATTATAATAAAAAGCCGCAGATGAATATTGCTGCGTTAGCTAGAGCATACATAAGAAAGGCTGAGGACTGAGGACTATGGATATATGGGCAGAGCTTGAGGCAGAGGGTGTTGACAGCGCGCTTTTGGACGAGGTGCGCGCGTTCCGCGCGGCACACCCCGCGCCGGAGGCGGTGAGCGCGCGCATTCCCGCGCCGAAATTTCTCTATTACGGCAAGGAGATATGGGAGAGCGCGGCGGCGGCGCTGCTGTGCGGGGAGCATTTGCTGCTCGCAGGTCCCAAGGCGACGGGCAAGAACGTGCTGGCGGAGAATCTAGCCGCCGCGTTCGGCAGACCGCTGTGGGACGTGTCGATGTACATCAACGTCGATGCCGCCGCGCTCATCGGGGCGGACACCCTGCGCGGCGGTCAGGTGGAGTTCCGCGAGGGACCGATATGCAGCACGGCGCGCATGGGCGGCTTCGGCGTGCTGGACGAGGTGAACATGGCAAAAAACGAGGCGCTGGCGGTGCTGCATGCGGCGCTCGACTTTCGCCGCGTGATAGACGTGCCGGGGTACGAGCGCATAGAGCTTGACCCCGCCGCGCGCTTCATCGGCACGATGAACTATGGCTACGCCGGCACGCGCGAGCTGAACGAGGCGCTTGTGTCGCGCTTTGTGGTGCTGGATATGCCGGTTATCTCGCAGGAAAACCTGCGCAAGCTGCTCTCGCGCAGCTTTCCGGGGCTTCAGCCGAAATGGGCGGAGCAGTTTGCCGCGCTTTTTGACGACCTGCGCTGCAAGTGCGAAAACGCCGAGATTTCCACAAAGGCGCTCGACCTGCGCGGGCTGCTGTCGGCGCTGCACCTCATAGAAAAGGGTATCAGCACGGGCGAGGCGCTGAGCCTCGGCATTATCAACAAGGCGTTTGACCCGTTTGAGCGGCAGCTCGTGGCGGATGCGGTGTGGGCGCGCATACCGCGCGATATATCAAAGTCTGCGCTCTTCAACCCCTGATATGGACAGACAGGATATTCAGCGTCGCCGCGCCGACAATCAGATATGGAATGGCGCGGGGCGTTACGACGTGCGCGCGGACTTTCACGCCTTTGACGCCGATGGCGACGCGGAGCTGTATTTTAACACCGTTATCGGGCTTGTCAACCGCTATTACGACACCTCGAAGCTCCGCCCGCTTTTCAACACGTTTCAAAGCCAAGCGAACGGCGAGCTGTACACAGACCTCTTCTGGCTCGGGCTTGAGGGCGCGGCGTACACGCGCGGCGTTGAGGAGCGCCCCGCGCTCACGGAGCTTCGGCGCGAGTACGCCGAGGGTGTTGTCCGCGACGCAAAGCCCGCGTCGGGCAGGACGGATATAACGGCTCTGCGCGCGGCATGGTTTGCCCGCGCGCTCGGCAGTGCAGCGGGGGAGGACGATTGGACGCGCGGCGTGCTCGACGCGCTGACCTTTCCGCCGGACTTGACCGAGGCGCAGCTGTGCGAGCGCATGGAGGCGCTGCTGTATAAATACTTTCGCCGCGCGCGCCGCAGCGTCACAGACAGGCAGTGGGCGGCATGGGTGGACAGGAGCATCGGCGGCAGAGGGAGAGAAAGCCGCCGTCTCGTGTCGCGCAATGCTCTGCGCCGCCTCGCGCAGACCGACGCGGAGGAGACGCAGCCGAACGAGGGGCGGGCGCAGCGCGCGATACGCCTCCTGCAGGGGCGCACGCCGGAGGGCATACTGCGCCGCTATGTGGAGAATGTGTTCGGTGTGTCGATGCTCACCCCGGCGCAGCTTGCCGAGGCGGAGCATGAGCTTTGCACCGACGCGCACAAAAACTGCCGCTTACACTTCACACGCGGCGAGATGCCGCGCCGCGAGGCGGACGAGGAGACGGCGCACGACGTAAAGAGCTTTGAGCGCCAGCGCGAGAAGAACCGCGCGTATTTCAACGCAAGCCTCGTGCAGAACCGCCTTGTCATATCGCAGCTTGCCCAAAGGCTGCAAAACACCATACTCTTGCAGCAGGACGAGAGCGACAGCCTTTCCCGCGCGGGTACTGTCGCGCCGATGCTCGCATGGCGCGGCGCGGTGCTCGGCGATGAGCGGATATTCACAAAGCGCACGCAGAGCGCGCTGGGCGAGCTGACGGTGGATATTCTCCTCGACGGCTCGGCATCGCAGAACCGTCAGCAGGAAAAGCTGGCGACACAGGCGTACATCATTGCCGAGAGCCTGACACGCTGCCGCATTCCCGTGCGCGTGAGCGAGTTTTGCGCCATAAGCGGCTGCACGGTGGTGCGCGTTCTGCGCGACTACGCCGAGGACGGGAAAAACGACGCGATATTCGACTATGTTTCTGCCGGGTGGAACAGGGACGGGCTTGCCCTGCGCGCGGCGGGCTGGCTCATGGAAAAGACGCACAGCGACCGAAAAATGCTCATAATGCTCTCCGACGCAAACCCGAACGACGATGAGAAGATACCCCGCACGGGACTGATGCCGGGGAAAATATACGGCGGCAAAGCCGGGATAGAGGACACAAAGCGCGAGACAGCGGCGCTGCGCCGCGCGGGCATCGCGCCCGTGTGCGTGTTCACCGGCAGCGATGCGGAGCTTGACGGCGCGCGGCAGATATACGGGCGCAACCTCACGCGCATCCCATCCGTCGGTTGGTTTGCCGATGCCGTCGCCCGCCTCATCATCGGCGAGATAAAGACCATGACAGGGGAATAGCGGGAGCACGAAAAATTCCAGCGGTGCAGCTGCACCGCCGGAAAAAATATGTTCAAATAAAAAATTTCTTATGCAGGGATTCGCGCAGATGGCTGCTGCAGCCGATGATGATGAGCATTGCGCCGATGATGACGCAGCCCGCCAGCGGGTAGAACGACCAGATGTACCCCTCGTGCAGCTTGAAATTGAGATTGAGCAAAAACTCAATGAGCACATTATAAAGCCCGATGAGGATGAACGCCCCGCCGAAGATGAAGAGATACCCGCCGCGGACGTACCGCAGCAGCGCCGCCGCCGCAGTGACGATGAGCATTGCGCCGCCGCACACGGGCAGGGCAAAGCTCAAAAACCAGTGCCCGCCGCAGGCGAGGTTTATGTACAGCAGATACAGCGCCACGGCGGCAAAGTCCACCGGGATAAAGACGACCGGGTTCGGCGCGCGAAACCACAGCGGCAGTATTACCACGACATACAGCAGCAGCACCGCCCCCACGACATAGCCCGACCATACTATCCTGCCGTTTAACTGCCAATCGGTGAGCAGCACAGTCACGATGGGCAGAAGAAAGAGCATCGTGATGATGAACATCACGCCCGAACGGTTCACATTCCCCGTGTTCAGCGTGTACTCCGGCGGGTAGGTCGGCGCGCCGTCAGGCTTGGGCATTTCCGGGTTAAACACGACCGTGCCGCACAGGGGGCACTTTTTTTCGCTTTCGGCGAGCTCCACGCCGCATTTTATGCAATACATATCTTTTTCCCCTTTCCTATCAGCGCTGGTTGCTCTCCACCTTGACGTGAATGCCGAGCGAACGCAGCACCTTGTAAAAGTGCATTTCAAGCTCCGGCTCGGCAATGCTGCGGACGATGTTTATATACGTCGTCCCGCCGTAGGTGAGCAGCGCGCAGTTATACGCGCTCGCCGACGGCACGCCGATGATGAAATCCATGCGCTTTATATACTGCTGCATGACCTCCGGCAGCTTCACAAGCCCAAGGTTTGACATGCACAGGCTCGACTTGCGCTCGCCCACGGTGTCAAACACTGCGCGCATTGCCGCGTTTTTGATAAACAGCGGCATTACCTTCAGCACCGGGGAGCGCTCACCGTTGACATTCGCGGCAATTTTCATGCCCATCTGCTTTGCGGTGTTCTCCATGCCTATCTTATGGTGCACGGCGGAGCATATCTCATCAAAGCTGTAATCGCCGAGCTTGGGGTCAATCTCCGGCGTGATGAAAAGCGCAAAGTTGCGCAGCGTCCTGCTGGGAAAAAGACTGCGCAGATTGACCGGCACCAGCACTTTCACCGGCTTGCGCCGCGCGCGGCGCGGCACCTGCTCGGACTGTAAATTGAGTATAGCCTGCATCATCGCCGCCGTGAGAAATTCCGTCACGGTGGCGGAGTGCTCATGCGCTTTCTCTTTCACCTGTGCCGCGTCGAGCAGGAATGTTGTCAGGTGCACAAAGCCGTCCAGCTCCGGCTTGCCGGATAGCTTGTACGCCGTCGCCTCCTTGCGGCTCGCCGCGATCGTTCCGGCGTTTTTCAAAAAGCTGTCCTCCAGCTCCTCCGGCGACGGCTCGTCCATGCGGCAGAGCACACCGTCCGTGTTCGGCACGGTGATGCCGTACTTTCTCGACAGGTATTCCGCGAGCAGCGATTTGAAAAATATCATGCCGCCCGTGCCGTCCGTAAGCGCGTGGAAGAGCTCCACCGCAATGCGGTTATTGTACACAACGACGCGGAACGCGCAGTTTTTTATCTCCGAATAGGACATATGCACCAGCGGCCAGCCCTTTTCGTCCCGTATTTGCGGCATCTCCGGGATGCGTTCGAGATAAAACCAGAATATGCCCTTTCTCAGCCGCACGGCGATGGACGGGAAGCGGCGCGCGGTCACATCCAGCGCGGCGCGCAGCACCTCTCGGTCAACAGGCTCGCTGAGCGTGGCGGAGAGGCGGAAAACATTGCTCCACTTGCGGCGCAGCGCGGCGGGGTATATCTTCGCGGCGTTATCGAGGCGCAGCCACTGCTGCTTTTGCTCGCCCGATGAGACCTGCGAGAGAAACTGGTTCATCGCGGCAAAATCGTCCATGTTTTCGTTGAGCATATACAGCACGTAAGCGTGCCAGCGCTCCGGCGCGACGATAAGGCGGCTTTTGCACCCCGCCGCGAGCAGCCTGTCGTGCATCCGCCGCGCATCGTCCAGCAGTATCTCATCTCCGCCCACAAAGATGAGCGACGGCGGCAGCCCCTCAAGCTCACCGAAGAGCGGCGACACCTCCGGGCTTTTCACATCGCCCGCGTAGCACTCCGCGTAAAAGCGCAGAAGCTCCTCCGTCAGCGATGGGTCGTTCTCGCGGTTCGTCTCGTAGGATTCGCCGGAGAGCGTCAAATCCACCCACGGGGATATGGCGATTATCCCGTTCGGCAGGGGAAGCGATTTTTCTTTCAGGCGCAGACACAGCGCGTATATCAGCCCGCCGCCTGCGCTCTCGCCGCAGAGAGTTATCTGCTGCGGCGTATATCCTTTAGAAAGAAGATAGCGATAGCTCTCCTCGGCATCGTCCACCGCGCCGGGGAAGCGCGTCTCCGGCGCGAGACGGTACGCCGCGCAGAACACGCGCACGGCGCACTCTGCCGCCAGCGTTGAGGCGAAGCCCTTGGCATAGTCGAGGTCGCCGCAGGTGTACCCCCCGCCGTGCAGATAGAGAATGACGCCGGGGCGGCGCTCCTCCGTCGGTATGACCCACGCGCTCTCAAAATTATCAAACCTGTGATCCTGCACGATAACGTTGCGCCGATGTATGACCTCCATCAGCTCGCCAAGCTTGTCCTGCCCGCGGCGCGTGACCTCAAGCGAGCAGTTGGCGACGAAGGGCTTGAAAAAATTGAGCTGCGACCTGACAAGTTTTGCGGAAAGACCCATCAAAAAAACCTCTTTACAAAAAAGCGTGCTCATATTATAACAGAAATGTAAAAGCATATCAATACCGCTGCCGAACGCGGCGCGGTATATATTGGAGATGGTGAAATTCACATGAGTACTGATAATATGGACACTTCCCGCGCCGAGGAGCGGCAGCGCGAGACGGCGCTTGCCGCGCTGCGCCTGCACCCGTGCGAGGAGACGCTCTGGGCGTGCGTGGTGGCGTTTCGCGGGCAGAGGTTCAAAACCATGTCCGGGCTGCCGTTTTCCTATGAGCTGAAAACAGGGCGCAGGGGCGGCTTCACGCGGGAGCTGTGGATAGACCGGCGCGAGGGCAGCAAGAGCCTTGCGTGGAGCTCGGTGCTGCTGGCATACAGGGGCATCGGCAGCCTCGGCGCGGTGGTGGACAGACCCAAGGCGCTGGGTGACATTCGCGGCGTATCGTATATCTACGGGATATTCTGCCGCTTTGGGCTCATCTCCGCGCCGGAAAAGGCAAGGGGAAAAATGATGGTGGAGGAGTGAGGGGGAGAGGAAGCCTTTTTGTGCTGTGTCGGAAAACTTTTCGTGAACTGGTAAGCTAAAATTGGACACGGAGGGGGTACATTTTGGACAGAGGATGTGCGATAATGAAGACAGGCAAAAGCACAGCCGCGGACAGATGGAACCCAAGTGAAAAAAGGAGGCTTATCGTGAAATACACCAAAGAAGAAAGATTGGACATTGGCCGCCGGATATACATCGGCGAGCTGAGCCGCTATGAAGCCGGCGAAAAATACGGCATAAGCTGCAACACCGCAAGAGACTATATGCGGCTGTATCGGGACACCCACGATCTCCCTGCAAAGCGCGGAACACCGAAAAACTATGCGGCGGTACAGGCTGCCGCACCGGCCGCAGGGCTCGTAGAATTCGAGTCCATGAGCAACGAAGAGCTGATCCATGAGCTCATCATGGCCAGGATCAACGAAGCACGGTTAAAAAAAGGATACGAGGTGAAAGGAGATGGTGCGGTAATTCTGTACGGGAAAGAGAATACGAAATAATCATGGAG
>CAVGKI010000098.1:0-6865 GCA_963629655.1 Butyricicoccaceae bacterium
CTTTCCTTTCGCGTCGGGCGTGATAAGCTGTACGTCGTGAAAAACATCCAGGATTTTCTGGATAATGTGGTTCAGCGCAAGACAACGACCTATGGAAAAGGTCTGACAATGAATCACAGCATTGAGCAATTTGATTCAAAGTCGCAGGAAATGATCCGGCTTATGATGAATGAATTTGTCCAATTTCGCTCTCTCAATCTACCTCACTATCTTACAGCCTACAACCCGATGCGCTGCGAAAAGAACGAGATCGCGCCGACAGGCGACTCCTTTGACCGTTGGTTTGACCTGTTATCCGATGCCCCTGTAGACTACACGGGTCTTGGTTCGATCACGCTTCTTGAGAAAGATCCGCAGGTCGGTCTGCAAATAACAAAGGAGGGAGACAATGTTCTGCTGACGATCCGCGCCGACTGTCAGTACCGCTTCTTCGGAAGCCAGCGGAGCTTATACGCGCTTGGCGGCGATAAGCTGCTGCGCTGCTCCGCCTCCTTCCGCGAAAAAATATACCCCCTGCTGGAGCTGAAACAGGAAACCATACATCTGGCTCTCGGAGATTTGCCGACATTCTGCGGCTGCGTTCTGCCGGAGCTCGGTGAGCAGGTCGAAATTGAAGATCGGCAGGGGCTTTTGCAGGATTATATCCCGGACACCTGCACGGTCTGCTTCTATTTTGATATGGAGCAGGACACGCTGCTCCTCAAGCCGGTCTTTCGCTATGACACACATTCGTTCACCGTTGCCGACGCGCCGACCGAAGCAGAGGGTGTGCGGCGAAATCTCAAGGAAGAACGCAGCGCCGTCCTGTTTGTTCAGCATTATTTTCGGCAGCAGGGGCAGCAGTTCGTTTTAGAGGGGGAGGACGCGGCTTATACGTTCCTCACAGGTCCCATCGACGTATTCCGGCAGCGGGGCGAGATATATTTCAGCGACCGGCTGAACCGACGGCGGGTGCAGCCTGCCTCTGCCGGCATCGGGCTCTCCGTGTCCGACGGTCTGCTCTCACTGACGCTCGACACCGGCGGATATCCGCCGGAGGAGCTTTCCGCGCTGTATCGGAGCATGCTGCTGCGCAGAAAATACCACCGTCTCGCGGACGGGCGGTACCTGGAGCTGAACGGTTCCTCCTGCGAAAAAATGGCCGAAATGGCACAGATGCTCCAGCTTTCGGAGCGGGAGCTCGCCGACGGAAAAGCGACCCTGCCGGCATATCGCGGCTTATATCTCGACGATCTGCTGTCCGGCAGCGAGGGCATCCATGTTGACCGCGACAGCCGCTTCCGCAGCATGGTTCGCAATTTCAAAACGCTCTCCGATAGCGACTACGTGCTGCCGCAGGGGTTGAATGCAGAGCTCCGCCCATACCAGCAGACGGGCTATCAATGGCTCAAAACGCTGGAGGGGTACGGCTTCGGCGGGATCCTGGCAGATGAAATGGGGCTTGGCAAGACGCTTCAAATGATCGCGTTTCTCTCCAGCGTCCCCTATCAAAGCGTCGGCGCGCCAAGCCTTGTCGTATGTCCGGCATCGCTGATCTACAACTGGGGCGACGAGCTGCAGCGCTTCGCCGCGCAGCTGCGCTTCAAATTGATCCTCGGCAACGCCGCCGAGCGGAAGTCCCTGCGTACCGATGGGGCAGACTGCGACGTGTGGATCACCTCCTATGAGCTTGTGCGGCAGGACATTGAAGATTATGCGCAGCTTCGTTTCTATTGCTGCATTCTCGACGAGGCACAGCACATCAAAAACGCATCGACGCTTGCCTCCAAAGCCGTCAAGCGCATACAGTGCCGCCAGCGGTTCGTTCTGACAGGAACGCCCATCGAAAACCGACTCAGTGAGCTTTGGAACCTATTTGATTTTCTGATGCCCGGCTATCTGTATACGAACCATGCTTTCCGTGAAAAGCTGGAAAAGCCCATCCTTAAGGCAAAGAACCCGGATGCCGTTTCTCAGTTGCGGCGGCTGGTGCAGCCGTTTTTGCTGCGGCGGCTGAAGAGCGACGTGCTCAAAGAGCTGCCGCCCAAGCAGGAGCATATCCGAAAAATATCCCTGTCCGAGGAGGAGCGGAAGCTATATTATGCCTGCGTGCAGGCTGCCGTTGCGGATCTCGGCAACGAGCAGGGAAAGCTGCAGATACTTGCCGCGCTGACCCGTCTGCGGCAGACGTGCTGTGACCCTGCGCTCTGCTTTGAAAATTATACCGGACCGACGAGCAAGCTTGATGCCTGCGTAGAGCTTTGCGAAGCAATGGTCGAAAACGGGCATCAGATCCTGCTGTTTTCGCAGTTCACCTCTATGCTCGAACGCTTGCGCACACGTCTGGACGCGCTGCACATTTCCAATTTCACGCTTCAGGGCTCGACCTCCAAGGAAAAGCGGGCAGCAATGGTCAAAGCTTTCAACGCCCATGAGGCATCGGTCTTTCTGATTTCTCTGAAAGCGGGCGGCACGGGGCTGAATCTGACGGCAGCCGATGTTGTTATACACTATGATCCGTGGTGGAATCAAGCCGCGCAGGATCAGGCGACGGATCGCGCCCACCGCATTGGGCAGCAGGCGCATGTGCAGGTCTACAAGCTGATCGCAAAAGACACCATCGAGGAAAAAATTCTGGAGCTTCAGGAGAAGAAAACCGCATTGCTGGACACAATATCCGGTTGCGAAGAGGCGGGGATTCTCAATATGTCCTCCGAGGAGCTGCTCTCTTTGCTGAAAAGCTGATACTCTCCTTTTAATCGGTTTTCAGCACGAAAATTCAAGCGGGAGACATCGAAATGCTTCGGTGTTTCCCGCTTTTTGCCCCGTCGGCGGCGGGGCAATTATTTTGCGCAAATTCCGCATTATGTCGATTTTATTATGTTTATATTATTATGTATATAATTTTACGTTATTTGTTTTATGTATAATATTTTATGAATATGATATTATGCATACAAAATTATGTGAACTATAATATGTTGTCTGTATTATGTATCCGATTAAAAATCGAGAGCAGGCGCGGCGCACCTACCCGTTTGGGCAATGTCATTAACTTAAGGCAATGCCGCCGCATTGTGCGGTATTGCCTTAAGCGACTGACCGAACTTGAACCGCAATTTGACGGCATTTCAAGATTTACCTATGAGTTGTTGAACATTGGAGGTGCTATGGTGAACCACATTGAGAGGAACACTCTATGAGTTAGTACAGAGAGGATAAATACATACATACATTCCTCAACTAAGAAACCCATTTCCCCATTCCCGTGCACGCTCATTTGCGCACTATTACGGACACGCCGTTGGGGATCACGGTCAGCGTTCTGCCGCCGAGCGCTCTTGCGGCTGACAGCGCGGTCTCAAGTGTGGGCGCATAGGTCATTTTCATGTCCTCTATCACGGGCTTCATCTCCGGGCGGGAGACGAATATGACGCGGTGGCGCATGAGTATGCGCGCAAGGATCTGGCTCTCCCACTGGTCGGGGACAGTCTCGCTCTGCGGTGTCCGCATAAACTCGGAATACAGCGCATCAGGGCTTGCACAGCTTTTCAGCGAATTATAAAACCCCTCGCCGCCATGCCCGTCGGCGCACTCGGCACACATTATTATAACGCCGCCATCATTGCAGGTGGCTTCTGCGGCAGTCATGCCCTTTACGCATTGATAGATGTTTTGGTCAAGCGGCGCGCCGCCGTTGGAGCTTATCACAATGTCCGCCGGGGCGGGCTTCACCTGTGCATAGCCGAGGAGAAAGTCGCAGCCACGCCGATGCGCCTCAACGCAGTCGCCCGCGAATGCGGCAACTGTACGCTTGTCCTCGTCGATGACGACATTGACGATGTACGCCAGCCTTGCCATGCGCGCGGCGGCGACCATGTCGGCGTGAATGGGGTTGCCGTCGAGTATGCCGGTGCGCGCATACGGGCTGTCGATGAAGCGGGAGCAGTGGTTGCCCAGCACGGTGACCTGATCGCACACGCCAGGCAGCACGCTCTTTCGCCCGCCGGAGAAGCCGGCGAAGAAGTGTGGCTCTATAAAGCCCTCGGAAATGAGCAGCTCCGCCTCTGCGGCGAGGCGGTCAATGACGCACGGCGCGCCGGACGGCAAAACGCCTATCTGAACATTTGCGTTCTCGTCGCGGCAGTCATGCACAACGACGCGGCATTGCGCCAATATCTCCCTGCCCAGCTTCGCCTCAAGCTCTGCCGTGGATGTCGGGCGGTGGAAGCCCGTCGCCACGAGCAGGGTAACGTCAATATCCGGGCTGCCCTCACGCAGCTCGGAGAGCATATTGGGGATAATGTCGCGGCTCGGCACGGGGCGGGTATGGTCGGAGATGATAATGATGCAGCTCCGCTTGCCCTTTGCAAGCTCCGAAAGACGCGGGGAGGCGATTGGATGCTCCATCGCCTCACGCACGATCTCGCCGCCGCTTTTTGCGGCTTTCAGCGTGCCGACCGCGCTCGTCAGCACGCTTGCGCCCTGCGCGTCAAGGTCTATATGACCGCTGCCGTAGGGGATATGCACCATGCCCATCATCCCTCCAGCCTTTCAAGCAGCATATCGCAGACCTCGTCCATGTCGCCGACGTAGCCAAAGTCGCAGTAGTTGAATATCGCGGCATCGGGGTCACGGTTGACGGCGATGACCGTGCCAGCATCCGAAAAGCCCGTGACATGGTTGACCGCACCCGAAACGCCGAAGGATATGAGCAGCCTCGGCTTCACCACCGTGCCCGACTGCCCGATGACCAGCTTGAACGGCAGCACACCGCGGTCGAACACCGGCCGCGTACATGCAAGCTTGCCGCCCAGCCTTTCCGCCAGCGCACGGTAGCGCGGCAGCGCGTCCGCGCCGCGTATGCCGTTGCCGACGCAGACGATCACATCCGCGTCCGCGATGTTCAAACTTGCGTCAAATTCATCCGCCTTGAACGAGAGAACCTTTGTGCGGATCTCGTCGAGCGGGAAGTCTATATGCTCCTCAATAAGCTCGCACGGGCGCTTGCCGGTGGGGGCGTATTTGAACGTCCCCGGACGTATCGTGCCGACCTGCGGGCGCATGACGGGCACGGTTATCACCGCCATCATCTTCCCGCCGACTGCCGGCTCTACAAACTCAATGTCGCCCGTTTTCGCGTCGTACACAAGCTGCGTGGCATCACTGGTGCAGCCCGTCGGCAGACGGCAGGCAAAGCGCGGCGCAAAGTCGCGCCCGAATATCGTTCCGCCGACCATGACGGCGGACGGCTCGTACTTACGGCAGAGCACGGTGAAAAGATTTGTGTACGCATCGACATTCAGCGGCGTGTACCCCGTGCCTGTCACACGGATAACCTTATCCGCGCCGCACTCCAGCACCCGCTCCAGCTCCGCTTCAGGCAGCGTGCCGACTATGACTGCCGCCAGATTGTCGCCGGAGGCATCGCACAGCTTCCGCGTTTCGCACATGAGTTCCAGCGACACCGGCTCTACTGCCGCGCCGTCATGCTGAATATACACCCACATATCCTTAAATTCGCGTTTATCCTTCATCACAGTGCCTCCCTAATCAGCGCGGCGAGCCTGTCCGCGCTCTTGTCCGCGCTGCCCTCGTCTATCATGCTGCCCTTTGCGCTCACCTCCGGCGGGTAAGTGCGCGGCACCTTCGTGGGTGAGCCCGGGTCGCCTATCTGCCCGCAGTCGAGCCCGACTACGCTCTCAGCGCTGTATTTTTCTATCGCCGCCGTCCGGCTCGCCTTCCAGCTTGCGAGATTCGGTATGCGCGGGCGGTAGTTTGTTTTTTCCACGGTGAACAGGCAGGGATACCGCGCCTCGGTCAGCTCAATGCCGCGCTCAAGCTCGCGCTCGGCGGTGACCGTTTTGTGCGCCGTGTCCACCTCTGTCACGAGCGCGGCGGAACTGAGCAGGCTTGCGCCGAAGCGCTCGGCAAGCTGCGCACCCATCTGCCCCGTCGCTCCGTCAAGCGATTCCTTGCCGCAGAAGATGAGATCAAAGCTTCCGAGCATTTTCGCCGCCGTGACGATGACATAGCTGGTTGCAAGCGTGTCCGCATTGGCAAAGGCGCGGTCGGAGAGCAGCACCGCCCTGTCCGCACCGGCGGCAAGGCACTCGCGCAGTGCCTCCTCCGCCTGATCCGGTCCCATCGTTATGCACGTTACCGTGCCGCCGTATTTTTCTTTCACCTGCACCGCCGCCTCCAGCGCATTGGCATCGAGCGGATTGAGTATCGCGGGCACGCCTTTTCTGATGAGGCTGCCGGTAACAGGGTCGATCTTCACAAGGTTCACATCGGGAACCTGCTTTACGCATACAAGTATATTCAACATAGCCTTGCCCTCCGTCAGTTGCAGACCTTGCCGGGATTGAGTATCCCGTCGGGGTCGAAAACGCGCTTTATCGCGCCCATGAGCTCATACGCCGTGCCGCCAACGCTCTCGCGCAGATACTCCTTCTTCGCATGACCGATGGAGTGCTCGCCGGAAACCTGCCCCTCAAATTCCGTGCACTTGGCATAGCATTTGTCCATGATTATCTTCACGCGGCGCTTGAATTCGTCCTCCTCCATGTCGTTGGAGCAGCAGTAGATATGCAGATTACCGTCGCCCGCGTGCCCGAACGAGCGCAGACGCACACCGTTCTCCTCCGCAACATCGTGGCTGTACACGAGAAACTCCGCAATACGGTCTACCGGCACGACGACATCCATCTCGTCAAGCAATTTCGTTTCCGCCTCTATGACCGTGAGAAACGCGCTCCTTGCCGCCCAGACATCCTTCTTCAGGCTGCCCGTCCACACGACAAGCACGTCATATGCGCCGACGCGACGCGCCACCTCGCCGAGCCTGTCCATCTTCGCGGTCAGCTCCGCCTCGCTGTCGCCC
>CAVGKI010000099.1:0-6835 GCA_963629655.1 Butyricicoccaceae bacterium
TCCTTGTCGCGCACATAGTCGCCGCACATATAGCCGTAGCTCTCCTCAAAGGCGAAGATATACTTATATGTGCCGGCTGCCGCCCACTCTGCGATACGCTCCGCCATGAACTTGAAGCCGGTGAACGTGTCCTCAAAGTGTACGCCGTTCGCCTCGGCAATGGCGCGCGCCATCGCGGTTGTGACGATGCTGGCGACCGTGCCGGGATTCTTCGGCATTGTTCCCGTCTCCTTGCGGGCAGTGATGATATAATCCAGCAGCAGCACGCCCATCTGGTTGCCCGTGACGGTGACATACTCCCCCTCCGGGTTTCTCACCATCGTGCCGATACGGTCAGAGTCGGGGTCGGTGCCAATGATGAGGTCACTGTTGACCTTTTTGGCAAGCTCCACCGCGAGATAGAAGCCCTCCGGGTTTTCGGGATTCGGGCTGGCAACCGTGGGGAAATTGCCGTCAATGACCATCTGCTGCTCAACGGGATAGAGATGCTTTATGCCCAGCCGCTTGAGCGCTTCGGGCACGAGCTTATACCCGCAGCCGTGGAACGGCGTGTAGACGATGCGCAGATCGTCCGCCACCTCGCGCACGACCTCCTTGTTGACCGCCTGAGAGAGAACGCAGTCGAGAAACGCCTCGTCCGTCTCCTCGCCGATGATCTCAATACGCCCGTCGGCAACAGCCTCATCAAAATCGCAGGTCTTGAAGCCGGTGAAAACGTCAATCGCCTCCATCTGCTTGGCAATCGCCTCCGCCTTGTGCGGCGGGAGCTGCGCGCCGTCAGACCAGTAGACCTTATAGCCGTTATACTCCTTGGGGTTGTGGCTGGCGGTGATGTTGAGCCCGGCGGTCGTGCCGTAGTGCAGTATGGCAAAGCTCAGCTCCGGCGTGGGGCGAAGACTGTCAAAAAAGCGGACGTGGATGCCGTTCGCCGCCATGACACAGGCGGCTTCCTTGGCAAAGGTCACGCCGTTGAGGCGGCAGTCGTGCGCGATGGCAATGCCCTTGTCGCACGCCTCCTTGCCCTCCGCCGTGATAACGTTGGCAAACGCCTGCGTCGCATGGCGGATGATGTGCACGTTCATGTTGTGCAGACCGAGCTTCATCGTGCCGCGCAGACCCGCCGTGCCGAACTCAAGCGGGGCGAAAAAACGGTTTTCGATTTCCTTCTCGTCGTCGTGGATGGCGTTGAGCTCTGCCCACTCCTGCTCGGAGAGCGCGGGGCTGTCCAGCCAGCGCTCGTATTCTTCCTTATAATTCCTCATTGTTTTCCTCCTTGCACAGCTCCGTCGCGTCCTCCAAAAGGCTCTCGGGAACATATATATCCGTCCCCTGTCCGCTCATGCCGAGCACGACGCGCCCGAAGCTTCCGTCGCCCGGATACACGCGCAGACACGGGATACTGTATGCCTCCAGCATATTCACGCGCATAACATCGCTCATGTCGATATTGTCGCAGTTGCAGAGAAAGGCAGGGCGCTCCGGCTCGCCGTTTTCGTCCTTCGGCCAGCGCGCCATAAGCTCGCCCGGCAGCGCGCGTCCCCAGTCAAGGTTCATATTATCGCTCATGCGGCGCTCCTTTCCGTCATTTCAGGTTGTTATTTTTATTTATGGTATTTCGAGCCTTCGTTTATCTTGAAGCCCCGATATATCTGCTCGGCAAGCATCACGCGCGCAAGATGGTGCGGAAATGTCATCTCCGACATACTCAGGCACATATCCGCGCGGCGCTTCACGCTCTCATCCAGCCCGAACGAGCCGCCCACCAGGAAGCACAGCCTCGGCTTGCCGGAGTCGGCGCGCGCGGCAATAAGCCGCGCCATGCCCTCGCTTTTCATCTGCCGCCCCTCGACGCACAGGGCGACGACATAGGCATCCGGCGGTATGCTCCGCCCTATCTCTATCGCCTCGCGCGCGAGCGCGGCGGAGATTTCATTCGGCGAGGGAGCATCGGACAGGCGCTGCTCCGTCAGCTCGACACATTCAAGCCTGCAATACACCTGCAGGCGCTTGGCATATTCCGCAAATGCGTCGATGAAAAACCGCTCGCGCATTTTGCCGACGCATATAAGCTTCACCGCGAGCATAGGCAGCACTCCCCTATTTCTATCTCCATACAGCCCAGCTCCGGCGCACATAAAAGCTGCGCCCCAAGCCCGTCAAGCATCGGCGCGACAGCGCCGAGCGCAAGCTGCGGGGTGTTATTCGTGCGGCTGAGATGTCCGAGGACTATCTGCCGAGTCCCGCTTTGGGCAAGCGTGCGCGCAAGCACGGCACAGTCAGCATTTGACAAATGCCCCGTGTCGGCGAGGATGCGCCGCTTGAGATACGGCGGATACGGTCCGTCGAGAAGCCGCTCAACGTCGTGATTCGCCTCGATGAGCACTGTGTCCGCCCCGGTGAGCGCGGAAAGCATCTCGTCCGTGACGCGCCCCGTGTCCGTGGCGACTGCAAAGCCCACCCCGTCGGCATCTATCCGATAGCCTACGCTCTCATCAGTGTCGTGACTGGTGTGGAACGCCGTCACCGAAAGCGTGCCTATCGAAAATGGCGCGCCCACAGGTATAATATGCGTCCTGCCCACGGCATCGGGCAGCATGCCCATCAGGCGGTTGGCAACGGTGTGCGGGGCATAAAGCTCCACCGGGTGGGTTTTCAGCAGGGTCTTTAGCCCTGAAACGTGGTCGGAGTGCTCATGCGTAATGAGCACTCCGCCGATATTATCCATTGTCAGCCCAGCCTGAGTCAAGGCGGCGGCTATACGGCGCATGGAAATTCCGGCATCGATCAATATATGGGTGCCGCCGTGCGACACCGCAAGACAATTGCCGCTGGAGCTGCTGGCAAAAATGACTGCTCTCATCAGGAGACGGAAATGACCTTTTCCGCGCCGTCCTGTCTGTCGGGGAAGCTGACAATCTCGATATCCGCGCCGAGCTTGCGCAGCTTGCCGACAAAGTTTTCATAGCCGCGCTCGATATAGTGGATATCCTCCACCACGGTCTCCCCGGAGGCGCACATACCGGCAATGACCATTGCCGCGCCCGCGCGCAGATCGCACGCCATGACCGGCGCGCCCGTGAGCGTTATGCCGCCCTCTATGACCGCCACGCGCCCGTCTACCTGTATCTCCGCGCCCATTTTGCGCAGCTCGTTGACGTATTTGAAGCGGTTATCGTAAATGCCCTCGGTGATGACGGACGTGCCCTGCGCAAGGCAGAGGAGCACACCCATCTGGGGCTGCATATCCGTGGGAAAGCCGGGGTACGGCAGGGTTTTGATATTCGCGCGGCGCAGCGCGCTCGCGCCCTTGACGAGAACGGAATCCTCATATTCCTGCACGATGGTGCCCGTCTCGCGCAGCTTTGCGCTGATGCACTCAAGATGCTTGGGGATAACGTTTTTCACGAGCACCTCGCCGCTCGTCGCGGCGGCGGCGACCATATATGTTCCCGCCTCTATCTGGTCGGGGATGATGGTGTACGTTCCGCCGTGCAGACGCTCCACCCCGTTGACCTTAACGGTGTCCGTCCCCGCGCCGCGCACATCTGCGCCCATGGAGTTGAGGAAGTTTGCAAGGTCAACAATGTGCGGCTCTCGGGCGGCATTCTCGATTATCGTGCGCCCCTGCGCGAGCACCGCGGCGAGAATGATGTTCATCGTCGCGCCGACGGAGACCTTGTCCAGATATATTCTCGCCCCGTGCAGCCGCCCGCCGTCAGCGTCGGCGAGCACGAAGCCGTTTCTCACATCGACCTCCGCGCCCAGCGCGGTCATGCCCTTTATATGCTGGTCAATCGGGCGCACGCCGAAGTTGCACCCGCCGGGCATCGTCGTCTTTGCCTTGCCGAAACGTCCGAGCATCGCGCCGATGAGATAGTATGACGCGCGGATCTTGCGCATAAGCTCAAACGGTGCATCCTGAAGCTGCACATCAGTGCAGTCAATCTCGACCGTGGAGGGGTTGATATAGCGCACGCGCGCTCCCAGCTCCGCAAGAATGGTGAGGAGCATATCCGTGTCGCTTATCTGCGGCAGGTTTTCTATGCGGCACACGCCGTCGACCATGAGCGCCGCCGGGATGATGGCAACGGCAGCATTCTTCGCGCCGCTTATCTCGACCTCACCATGGAGCGATATCCCACCATTTATAACATATTTATCCAAAATGTGCACCTTCCAATAAAGCTGTCCGCGACGTGTCAGCCGCGCCCAGCGCGCGCCGACACTCAGTCAAGATAGATATTACCACACACGCAGTAAAATAGCAACAGTTTTTCCGGCTTGATTCATTTTGCAAATGTGATATAATGTCTGAAAGCCGTGTTTTACGGCGAATATATGAAAGAGAATAAAGCCATGAAACTAACCGATATACAGCTTCAGCAGGTCGACGCACAGCTTCGGCGTATTCTCGCCTCCGGCAACTATTTCGGCGAGGTGTACCGCCGCGCGGGCATCACCGGCGTGAAAACGCAGGAGGACTTTGAGCGCCTCCCGTTTTCGGACAAGAACGCCCTGCGCGAGGCGTACCCTCTCGGCGTTCAAGCCGTGCCCGACCGCGAGGTCGTGCGCATTCACTCCTCCTCCGGCACGACGGGCAAGCCCGTCATTATCCCCTACACTGCCAAGGATGTGGACGACTGGGCGACGATTTTCGCGCGCTGCTACGAGATGGCGGGCGTGACGAGCGCGGACAGGGTGCAGATCGCCGTGGCATACGGGCTGTGGACGGCGGGCAGCGGCTTTCAGGCGGGCGCGGAAAAGCTCGGCGCGATGGTGATCCCGATGGGACCGGGCAACACCGACAAGCAGCTTCAAATGATGCAGGATCTCGGCACGACCGTGCTCCGCGCTGCTGCTGGGCGAGGAGGTTCGCCGCCGCGATCTGCGCGACAAGCTATGCCTCAGAAAAGGCATATTCGGCTCTGAACGCTGGAGCGAGAAAATGCGCGAGTGCATCCGCCGCGATCTCAACATAGAGCTGTACGACATATACGGTCTGACGGAGATATACGGTCCCGGTATAGGCATCAACTGCCGGCATGAGCACGGCATACACTATTGGGACGATTATATTTATATAGAAATCATCGACCCCGTGACCGGCATCCCCGTCCCCGACGGTGAGGTCGGCGAGATTGTCATTACGACGCTCGTGAAAGAGGGCGCGCCGCTGCTGCGTTTCCGCACGCGCGACCTCTCGCGCATCATCCCGGAAAAATGCTCCTGCGGCAGTGTCTATCCCCGGCTCGACACCATACAGGGACGCAGCGACGATATGTTCAAGGTGCGCGGCGTGAATATGTTCCCCCGCCAGGTGGAGGAGCTGCTCGGCACGGTCGAGGGCGCGCTGAGCGAATATCAGATAGTCATAACCCGCGACGTGGGCGGGCGCGACCGCATGGTGCTGACCGTCGAGGCGGAGGACGGCGTTGACTTTGCGCAGACGGGCGGCGTGATACGCGAGCAGTTCAAAAGCCGAATCGGCATGACGCCGGAGGTGGACATCGTGCCGCACGGAACGCTTGCGCGCAGCATGAAAAAAACAAAGCGCGTCATTGACCAACGTTACGAGTGACACGGCGGCATATTTTTGTCAAAAACACCTGAGAGCTTCTGCGCCCTCAGGTGTCTTTTGTGAAAATAATTTTCACACGCGAAAGCGGGCTGCGCCTACACGCAGCCCGTAGCTTGTCAAAAAAGTCCTGCGAGGACTTTTTGACTGCGCTTTCCGCCGAGCATTTTGAAAGCGTTCAAAATGCTGTTACCAAACGCCTTGAAAATCAAGGCGTTCGACGGCGGCTTATCCGATTTGAGGCGGGTCTTGCCCCCTCAAGCTCCCCCGCTGCTCAATTATCCTCATTGCAGACTACCATTTTCATGCGCGAAAGCGGGCTGCGCCTACACGCAGCCCGCCCGCAGCAAGATACTTCATCAAGATACTTTCTCTGACAAGATATTTTCTCTTGCCGCTTGACAATTTCCCGTTTTGGTTGTATCCATTATATATGGTCTATAATATGAATACACACAACGGCTGAATCTCTCTCTCGCCGCGCGGTGAAATCATCTGTTGCTATTATATGCGGCGCGGCGGAAAATAATCTGCTATTTTTTGGACATTGAAAGGAACAACGCATGGATCTCTCATCGCTCATCGAAATCGCGGCGCTCATCGTCGCGGCATATCTTTTTCTCAAGCTGCTGTCCGCGCCGCTTAAGCTGGCGATAAAGCTGATGCTGCACGCCGCGCTAGGCTTCCTGCTGCTGCTCGTGGAGGAGATAATCGGCGGATTTTTTGATTTTTCGCTCGGCATAAATCTCATCAATTGCCTCGTCGCGGGCATACTCGGCATTCCGGGCGTTATAATACTGGTGCTGATAAAAATATTTTTGTGAACGGCATAAATTGAACGGAATCCCCTCCACCGCTTGCGCCAGCCGAGTTCACAGCCGCAGTCAGTCTTACGCCGGAGTGAAACCCCTCAGTCTCAGCTTACGCTGAGCCAGCTCAGCCAAAGGCATAAGTTCGCGTTAGCCAAATCAAAGATTTGGACGCTCACTTACCTTTCAGAGGTGCCATGGGTGCATTTGTAAAAATTCCAGCGTTTCCCTGTCTCCCCTGAAAGGGGAGGGGGACCGCGCTAGCGGTGGAGGGGTTTCCATATAAATCACGGGCAGGCGCGGCGCGCCTGCCCGTGTGCTATATTCCTGCTTTCTTACTTGAGTATCTCGCTTATGTCGGTCGTGCCGAGAGTGAATGTCACCGTCGCACCATCGTGGGTGAGCTTATATGTGCCGCTGCCCTTTGCCGACAGGTCGGCGAGGTCAAAGG
>CAVGKI010000100.1:0-6828 GCA_963629655.1 Butyricicoccaceae bacterium
TGGCGATAGCACCGCGAACGAAAATTCGCGGTGCTTTTTTAGTGTGATTTATGGTTGCTGTGCGTTGGGGAGTGATAATAAAGCCTGTCATGGACGCTTTTCATACCCTCGGCGAGTGCTTTGCCCGCCGAGGGTTTTCTGATGTTATTTACTTAGATGCGCGTTGAGATAGTCCGATGCCTGCGAGAGTATCGAGAGCATACATATGTCGGCTTCGTAAGCGTCGCGCCGCGCGATGGCGGCGGTCAGCGGCGCAAACCTCGGTATGCAGTTTTGCAGCTCGCTGCGGTCGTTATAGTGCTCTCTTATCAAATCGCGTATCATTTTTTCAAAGCTGCGGAACACCATTGCGTAAGCGCCGTTGCCGGAGATTTCGACGATGCAGCGGTGGTAAAGATACGCCGCCTCCGCCGCCTCATCATCGTCTGCGGCGTACAGCGCCTCGGTGTGCGCCTGCAAAATTTCCATCGTTTCCGGCGTGAGGTTGGCGCACGCAAGGCGCGCACACTCGCGCTCAATAAGGATGCGCAGCGCCATCAGGTCGCTGAAGAGCGCGCTGTCGATGGACGCGGAGCCATAGCTTGAGATTGCGGCGAGCGTCTCCGGCGTAGGATTGCGCCCGTAATCGGCGACGAATGTGCCCTTGCGCGGCGCGATGCGCAGAAAGCCCATGCGTTCAAGGTCAAGTATGCCCTGATTGACAGAGCCACGGCTTATGCCGCATTGCGCTGCCAGCTCCCGCTCCGGCGGCAGATGGTCGCCCGGCTTCAGCTCGCCGGAGAGTATTTTTGCTTTCATCAGTTCTATAAAGCCTGCTTTGAGATTCTTGCTGTTCTTTACCTGCATACTGTGCCCCCTCTACCCTCGGTTGACAAGAGCACACACGCCTGACAGCGTGTCTTTCCGGCGCTTTTTGCCCTTTTCGCCTTGATGGGTTACGACACATCTGCGTCTCAAAAAGCAAAAATCACTCGAAAATCCATCGCTGTTAGGTGCAGAGCAGTTTTGCCGGAGCAGAAAAGCGGTCAGACGACGAAAAGACCGCAGGCAATACTTTGTGTATTGGCAAGGTTTTTGAGGATGTATGGACGCTTTTCCGCCCGTCAAAACCGTGTGTGTCCTTGTCAACCGAGGGTATTATCAATTGTAATATCTATTTTACAATAAAAATGCGCTTTAGGCAATACCGCATTTTGTGCAGTGTTGCCGAAGCGAGCGCCTCGATAACAGCGCCGAAACGTCATGCTTCTGTCAAACCTGCACAAAAACGGGACAAATATTTTGTCATGCAAATAACAAACTCTTCTTGCGCGAACGGGACAATTGTGGTAAAATATCTGTGGCTATACCACAGGCAAGAACACGATATGATTTATGGAGGGTGTGTTTAATGCAGAAATACGATGTTATCGTCGTCGGCGCGGGGAATGGCGGGCTTTCCGCCGCCGTTTATCTTGCAAAAGCCGGCAAAAAGGTGCTCGTGCTCGAAAAGCATAATCTGCCCGGAGGCTGTGCCACAAGCTTCGTCCGCGGGAATTATGAGTTCGAGGCGACGCTGCACGAGCTGTGCCAGATGGGTACGGGCGAGGGCGAGGGGAAGCGCGGCGCTGTGCGCCAGCTTCTTGAGGACGAGTATAAGCTGGACGTGGAGTGGTGCAGCGCGAATGAGAGCTTTGCCTCCGTCGCCACCGACCCGGACGGCTTCAACGTCGCCATGCCCGCCGGGGTGCAGAATTTCATCGACGAGATGGAGCGCCAGGTGCCCGGCAGCCGCGAATCCATGACCACCGTTATGGAGCTTGGGCGCATGCTCGTTGACGGGGTCGAGTGGCTCTATGAGCGGCATAACGAGCCGGAGGGGCTGCAAAAGGTCGAAATGATGCTGAAATATTATGACCTTATGTGCCTCGTGCCGCAGCCGTGTGACGATGTGCTGCGCAAAATAGGCGTGCCGGACAAGGCGCGGCAGATATTCGAGTCATACTGGACATACGTCTCTGCCGACTCGACGGAGATGAGCTTTGCCCCCTACACGTTCATGACCTATGTCTATCTCACGCAGCTTCCGTGGTTCGCCAAGAACCGCTCGCATGAAATATCCCTCGCGTTCGACGCAAAGATACGCGAGCTCGGCGGCGACATATGGTATAACACCGCGGTGGATAAGATTGACATACGCGGCGGCGAGGTGCGCGGCGTTCGCCTTGCAGGCGGGGAGTATATCGAGTGCGCATATGTCATCTCCAACCTCATGCCGCACGTCGTGTTTGACCGCATGGTGGACAAGAGCGAGGTGCCGGAGTACGACAAGAAAAAGATGAATGCGCAGCGCCTTGCACAGGCGGCGTTCACCGTGTACCTTGGGCTCGATGCCTCGGCGGAGGAGATAGGGCTGAAGAATTACGACACGTTCATGCGCTATACCCCCGACAACCACAAGCAGTTTCTTGCGTCCGACTCCATCGACACGCATAAGGACATCACCTGCACCGTCCTCACAAACGCGCTCCCCGATGCCGCAGGGAAGAACCGCGCCTTTATCCAGTTCAGCAAGTTCTATACCGGCGACCCGTTCAAGAATGTCACGGAGGCGGATTATTTCAAGATAAAGGATCGCATTGCCCGCGAGTGTGTGGAGCGCTATGAAGAAGTCACGGGCTGCGACCTGCAGGGGCATATAGAGGAGATCGTCGTTGCCTCGCCGGTCACTTGGGCGCGCTATCTCGGCACGCCGCGCGGCGATGTGTACGGCTATATCCCCGCCGGGTGGGACGGTATGTTCCCGCGCGTGCAGTGCGCGCACCATGAGGATTACACCGTCAAGGGGCTGCGCTTCGTCGGCGGTCACGGCACGCAGATGGACGGCTATTCTCAGGCGTATCTCTCCGGCGCGGAGCAGGCGAGATATATGGTTCAGGACATGAAGGAGGGCAAGTAAGATGGCGAAATACAATTATTCACGCGAGGGTCTAAAGGGGCTCACTCCGTTTCCGTTCCTCGGCGAGGTCAAGACAAGGCTGAAAGCCATCGAAGCCGCGCCCGCGACCATTCCGCAGTCGATATATAACGCCAATGTGCTGGCAAAAAAGCTGCACCCGTCGGCGCAGCATGTGAAGATCGCCAAGGTCGTTGACCATGGCGATGCAAAGAGCTTCACCCTCGTCCCCGATGCGGCGCGCGGCACGACCGAGCTGGCGTACTTCCGCGCAAGTCAGTATGTCTCCGTGGCGCTGAACATCGGCGGCGCGCTCGTCCATAAGCCGTACACCATCCGCTCAAACCCCAAGGATGCGCTCGGCAGCGAGAACACGAGCTATACCCTCACGATAAAGCTGACAAATCCCGCCTATGCGTCCAAGCATATCCTCGACACTTGGAAGGAGGGGGACGCGGTGGAGATAAGCGGACCGCTCGGCGATTTTTATTATCAAAATCTCCGCGACGCAAGGCACGTGATCGCCATTGCGGGCGGCTCCGGCATCACGCCGTTTTATTCTATGGCGAGCGCCATCGCCGACGGCATAGAGGACTTTGACATGACCATACTCTACGGCAGCCGCACTGCCGACGGCATACTCCTCAAGGATGAGATCGAGGCTGTCGCTGCGCGCTCCGGCGGGCGCGTGAGGGTCGTGCATATCCTCTCGCACGAGGAGCGCGAGGGGTATGAGCACGGCTTCATCACCGCCGAGCTTATCAAAAAGTATGCGCCCGAGGGGGATTACTCCGTGTTCATGTGCGGACCGAAGGCAATGTACACCTTTGAGGAGGGCGAGATGCACAAGCTCGGTCTGCCCAAACGGCGCTACCGCATGGAGATGTCCGGCGATTATCTCAATGCCGCAGACAATGCGGACTTCCCGACGGAGAAAAGGGGAGGGGAGTATACTCTCACGGTCGATATACGCGGCGAGAAGCAGACCGTGCCGTGCAAGGCGGAGGAATCGCTGCTGTGGGCGATGGAGCGCGCGGGCATAAAAGCCCCGTCGCACTGCCGCAGCGGTGAGTGCGGCTGGTGCCACTCCAAGCTTGTCAGCGGGGATGTGTATATCCCGGAGGATGCCGACGGGCGCAGGCTGGCGGACAAGAAGTTCGGCTGGATACATCCGTGCTGCTCGTTCCCGCTCGGAGATGTGGAGCTGTGCATCTACCCGACGGAATAAGAAACGAGACAGAAACGCTTTAGGTGGCTGTAAAAAAGCCCCCTGCCAAGCAAAGAACAAAGAGGCTGTAGCGAAAATAAAAAATCGCTACAGCCTCAGCAATATTGACGTGATTTGGTATAAGGCAACACCGCATTATGCGGTGCTGCCTTTATTACTCCGTTCCGAACAGGTCGCGCAGGGCAAGCCTTTTGCACTCTGCGGTGCTGACGGCGCCCTTGTGCGTCTTGGGCAGCGTGTCATAAAACAGCACATAGCGCGGTATCTTGAAATATGCAATGCGCGGGCGCAGCCAGCTGCGAACCGCGTCTGCGTCCAGCTCCGCCCCCTCGGCGCGGATAATGCAGGCGCAGACCTCCTCCCCGAAATGCCGGTCAGGCACGCCTATCACCTTGCACAGCGCAACGGCGGGGTTCGCCGCGAGCGCCTGCTCTATCTCCAGCGGGCTGATGTTCTCCCCGCCGCGTATGATAAGCTCCTTGCAGCGCCCCTTGAGCGTGATGTTGCCGTCGGCATCCAGCACGCCGAGGTCGCCCGTGTGCACCCAGCCGTCAGCGTCGAGCGTCCTCGCCGTCTCCGCCGCATCGCCGTAATAGCGCTGCATGGTGAGATAGCCGCGCACGCATATCTCGCCCGTCTCGCCGACGGGCAGCGGCACGCCGGTGCTCATGTCGGCGATCTTGCCCTCGACGTGGTTCATAAAATGCCCCACCGTCGTGCTCCTTATCTCAAGCGGGTCGCCGATGTTGCACACGGTCAGCCCGGCGGTGCACTCCGTCTGCCCGAGGCTGGACATGAGTGTGAAATGCCTGCCGATTTTATTTTGAATATACACAAAATCCTCCGGCGAGCAGCCCGCGCCGGCAATGATGCCGATGCGCAGGGTCTTAAACCGCGCGGGTGAGAAATCCGCCTTGGCGAGAATGGCGAGGAACATTGTCGGCACGGAGTTGACGACCGTGCACCCCGCGCGCTCTATCGCGTTCACGAGGTTGGCGGTGCGGCGGTTTTCCGGAATGCAGATGCACGCGCCCACGCTCATCGCCGTCATGAGGTTGACGGAAATGCAGAAGCAGTGGAAGATGGGCATGGCGACGAGGACAACGTCCTCGCACGTCATGGCAAGGTCGAACGCCTGCTGTATGCCGCCGTTGACGCGGGAATAGTGACTTGTGCACACCGCCTTCGGGCGCGAGGTCGAGCCGGAGGTGAAGAGTATGGCGGCGGTGTCCTGCGGCGTGACCGCGTCCGCCGCCGCGCGCACGGCGCTCTCATCTGCCGGGGCAAAATCGTCCAGCACGGGGTAGCCGCCGCAGCTGCGGCGGAGGCTGACGATATGGTGCAGGCATTCCGGCAGCGCCGCGCCGTCGAGCATCGCCTCAAAGTACCCGTCCCCCTTGTCGGCATGCCCCAGCAGCAGATACTCCGCCCCCGTCTGCTCGATGAGCGGCAGAAGCTCCGGCAGGTTGAGGCTGGTGTTGAGCATGACGGCAGCCGCACCGATATACTCCACCGCGTACATTGCCGCGATGCCGTAAGGGCGCGGGTCGGAGAGAATGGCGACGCGGTCGCCCCGGCGCACGCCGAGGGTGATAAGCCGCCCCGCGCACTCGATGACCTGCCGCTCAAGCTCGGCATAGGTCGTATAATTCCCGTCGAACCACACGGCGGGACGGTCGGGATATTTACGCGCCGTGCGGGCGAGCAGCCCGCTCAGCGTAAGCTCTTCCAAAGGCAGCATAGTCACACCACCAATAAAAAAATTTTGATTATTTTATCATGCATTGCCATTTGTGTCAACTTTTCGGGAAACTCGCTCTTGACATCCCGCGCGCGGCGTGGCATGCTTAAAGCGCAATATACAAGTGAGGTAAACGAAAAATGAGCAAATACGCCCTTGTGATGATAGATATGCAAAACGGATTTATAAATCCCGCCTCGCCGCTGTGCATTCCTATGGCGGCGGCGACCGTCCCCGCCTGTGCCGAGGTCATAGCGCTCTGCCGCACGTCCGATGTGCCGGTGGTGTTTGCCACGCGGCATTACCGCGCCGACGGCAGCGACGTGGAGAAATGCCGCCGTGACGTGTGGCTGCGCGGCGGGAAGCCGCTGTCCGAGGTCTGTTCCGAAGAGCTGTCGGACGCATTTCCGCAGGAATTCACGCGCGACGCGCGGGACTACTGCATCGTAAAGCCCCGCTTCTCCGCGTTTTTCCATACCGAGCTTGACCTTATCCTCCGCCGCCTCGGCGTGGACACGGTAATTCTATCCGGGACGACCACGCCCAACTGCATCCGCACAAGCTGCTACGATGCGCTGTCGCTGGACTATGACGTTATCGTGCTGTCGGACTGCACCTCGTCCGTGACGGAGGCGGTTCAGCAGGCAAATCTCGCGGACATGGCGCGCATAGGCGTGCGGATATTGACCGTGGACGAGCTGAAAACGATACTTTGAATATATTAAAAATATAACAAAAAAACTCTTGACAATGCGGAAGATGTTTGCTATAATACGCCGCGAGTTTTGGCTTGGTTAAAAATGAGTCAAAACAAAATGAGTAATTTTTCGTGAAATGGGGGTTGACAAAAATGAATATTGCCTCCATAATTAGACAGACAGACAGACAGACAGACAGACAGACAGACAGACAGACAGACAGACA